>JANOEG010000422.1:0-4439 GCA_031413095.1 Burkholderiales bacterium
GCGGCGCTGCAATCGATGCGTCAGTCGTCGCTGTTGCTGCGACGTCAGGCCTACGGCGCGCTGCGCGACCTCACACATGTGGCGTACTTCGCCGATCCGTCCACGTGGCCGCTGCTGCACTACCCCGGGCCGAGAGCGCTCGCATGAACGCAGCCGTGCCCAACACCGCCGTGGCAGACCCGATCGCCGAGGGCCTGGCGCGTGGCTGGCGCGTGCATGGTGGCGCGCATGCCGTGCTGCCGCCCACCCTCGAATGCGACGTTGCCATCGTCGGCAGCGGCGCCGGCGCCGGCATCACGGCCGAGTTGCTCAGCGCCGCCGGCTTGAAGCTCGTGATCATCGAAGAAGGCCCGTTGAAGTCGAGCCGTGACTTTCGCCAGCTCGAGACCGAGGCCTACCCGACGCTGTATCAGGAGTCGGCCAGTCGCAAGACGGCCGATAAGGCGATCAACATCCTTCAAGGCCGTTGCGTCGGCGGCTCGACCACCGTCAACTGGACCAGCTCGTTTCGCACCCCATCGCAAACGCTGGCCTACTGGCAGCAGCACTTTGGCCTTGCCGAATTCACCGACAACGCGCTGTCGCCCTGGTTCCTCCGCGCAGAACAGCGGTTGAATGTCGGCCCGTGGCTGGCGGCGCCCAACCAGAACAACGAACTCCTGCGCAAGGGCGCGCTCAAGCTCGGCATTGCGGCGGCCGCAATCCAGCGCAATGTCAAAGGCTGCTGGAACCTCGGCGCCTGCGGCCTGGGCTGCCCGACCAATGCCAAGCAGTCGATGCTGGTGACAACGATCCCGACGGCGCTCAACCGTGGCGCCACATTGCTCGTCGAGACGCGTGTCAACCGGCTCGAACTGCAGCATGGCCGCGTCACGGCGCTGCAATGCGGGGCCGTGTCGCCCAACGGCACAGCTCTCGGCGCCACCACGCGCATCGTCGCCAGGCATGTCGTCGTGGCAGGCGGCGCGATCAACTCGCCGGCGTTGCTGATGCGATCGGGGCTGCCCGATCCGCACCACCTTCTCGGCGCGCGTACCTTCCTGCATCCGGTGGCGCTGTCCTCGGCCACCTTCGACCATGAAGTCGCCGGCTGGCAAGGCGCGCCGCAGACGATCTACAGCGACCACTTTCTTGACATCGATCCGATCGACGGACCCATCGGCTACAAGCTCGAAGCGCCGCCGCTGCACCCGTTGATCTTCACGACCTCGATCGGCGGCTTCGGGCGCGAGGCCGCAGCCAGCTTCGCGCAGTTTCCCAACACGCATGCGCTGCTGGCGCTGCTGCGCGACGGCTTCCATGCCGAGTCGCCCGGCGGCCGCGTCAAGTTGCGCAAGGACGGCTCACCCGAACTCGACTACCCGCTGACGCCGTTCGTGATGGACGGTGCGCGCCGCGCGCTGCTGTCGATGGCCGAGGTGCAGTTCGCTGCCGGCGCCAAACAGGTCCTGACCGGCCACGAGCTGGCGCCGATCTTCACGAGCTGGCCACAAGCCAAAGCCACCATCTCCACGCTGCCGATGCAGCCGCTGCTGACCAAGCTGGTCAGCGCGCATGTCATGGGTGGCTGCGGCATGGCGGCGGATCCGGCGCGCGGTGTCGCCCGGCCCGATGGCATGCATTGGCAGATCGAGAACCTGTCGGTGCACGACGGCTCGCTGTTCCCGACGAGCATCGGCGCCAATCCTCAACTGTCGGTCTACGGCATCGTCAACAAGCTGGCCACGCAGCTCACCAAGCGTTTGACAGGCCGCGACGTAGCGCTCGGCGCCGCCTGATGGTCGCGCGCCTGCAACGCACCACGGCCCTCCTGCTGTGGTTGGTCACCCTGCTCTGGTTCGGCACGCAGGCCTTTGAAGGCCATTGGCTGAGTGCTACGCTCGGCGCGCTGCTGCTGTTCAACTTGCAGCAGTTTCTGCTGGCTGTCGAGTTCTTCGTGCTGCTACCGCTCGTCAACCGCGGCGACCCAGCCCCACGGGCGACTCTTGCACAACTGCTGCGCGCCTGGTGGTGTGAGTCGCTGACAGCGCACGACGTCTTCGGCTGGCAACAGCCTTTCCGCTCGCGAGCCCTCAAAGACACGCTCGATGCGGCCCAACCGGGGCAGCGTGCCGTCGTGCTGGTGCACGGCTTCTTCTGCAACCGTGGCGTGTGGAACCGCTGCGTCCCGGCGCTGCGCGCCGCCGGCGTGCCGCACATCGCAGTCACGATGGAGCCGCCGTTTGCCGGCATCGACAACAACGCCGCCACGCTCGACAGCGCCATCGTGCGTGCCACGCAAGCCACCGGCTTGCCGCCGCTGGTGGTCTGCCACAGCATGGGTGGTCTGGCCATTCGCGCCTGGTGGCGTGCCCACGCGGCGGCGGCCGCCGCGCGCGTGCACAGCGTCATCACCATCGGCAGCCCGCACCAGGGCACGTTCACCGCTCAACTGGCCAGCGGCGATAACGCGCGCCAGATGCGTCGCGCCAGCGCCTGGCTGCGCGACCTTGCCAATGACGAGCGCGATGGGCGCAGCCGCTTCTTCACCTGCTTCTACAGCCACTGCGACAACATCGTGATGCCGGCGTCCACCGCCGCGTTGCCCGGCGCAGACAACCGCCACATCGAAGGCGTGCCACACGTCGCGCTGGCCCACGCGCCCGAAGTCTGGGCCGAGGTGCTGCGCCGCGTGAGGAGCGATCAGCCCTTGGCGAGCACGCCACGCCGCATCTGATCAAGCTCGATGCTCTCGAATAGCGCCTTGAAGTTGCCTTCGCCGAAGCCCTGATCGCCTTTGCGCTGGATGAACTCGAAGAAGATCGGTCCCAGCTGGTTCTCGGAGAAGATCTGCAGCAGCAACTCGCCGGCCTTGCCGTCGATGAGGATCTTGCGCTGCTTCAACGCGGCGACGTTCTCGCCGTGGCCGGGGATGCGCTTGTCCACCAGCTCGTAGTAGGTGTCGATCGTGTCGAGCAGTGTCACGCCGGCGGCGCGCAACGCATCGACCGTCTTCAACAAGTCGGTCGAGCCGAGGGCGATGTGCTGGATGCCTTCGCCTGCGTACTTGTCCAGGTACTCCTGGATCTGGCCTGCCTTCTCGTTGCCCTCTTCGTTGATCGGGATGCGGATCTTGCCGCAGGGGCTGGTCATGGCCTTGCTCTTCACGCCCGTGACCTGGCCTTCGATATCGAAGTAGCGGACCTCGCGGAAGTTGAACAGGCGCTCGTAGAAGCCCGCCCACTCGGCCATGCGGCCGCGGTGCACGTTGTGCGTGAGGTGGTCGATGTAGGTCAGGCCATGGCCCGGTGCATGCAATGCGTCCGCGCCGACCCCAGGCAGCGGCTCGAAGTCGACATCGAAGAAGCCGATGTTGCCGATGTCGCCCGGTTGCGCGCCGTTCTTGCCGCGCCACTTGTCGACAAAATAGATCAGCGAGTCGCCGATGCCCTTGATGGCTGGGATGTTCAACTCACCCGGGCCTGCCACGCCGGCATAGCCCCAGGCGCCGAGCGACAAGGCGCGCTCGTAGGCCGACTTGACGTCGTTGACGCGAAACGCGATCGCGCAGATCGACGGCCCATGCAGCCGGGCGAAGCGCTGAGCAAACGAGTCCGGCTCGGCATTGACGATGAAGTTGATGCCGCCCTGCCGGTACAGCACCACGTTCTTGTGGCGATGCCGCGCGATCGGCTTGAAGCCCATGCGGGCGAACAGTGCGCCCATCGCCGCCGGGTCCGGCGCCGCGTACTCGATGAACTCGAAGCCGTCGGTGCCCATCGGGTTGTCCCAGGGAGTGAATTGCATGGTCGGCCTCGCGTCGTGGCGGTGAAGAAGGGGATGCAGCACTGTAGGTTCGTCGGCGCGCAGCTTTTGTGCAAGTTGCGGCCTGGAATCCGCACTCTGCGCAGGAAAGCTGCACAATTCTGCGGATGCAAACGTCCCTCCCGCTCGATGCCGTCGATCGGCGCATTCTTCGCGCGCTACAGCGCGACGGTCGCATGACCTACGACGTGCTGGCGCAGGAGGTCGGCCTGTCGCCGTCGGCGGCGCTGCGGCGCGTCAAGCGGTTGGAGGAGTCGGGCGCCGTCGCTGGCTATGTGGCGCTGCTGTCGGCCGAGCGAGTCGGCCTGCCGCTCACCGCCTACCTCAACGTGCGGTTGGAGAAACACACCGAGCGCCACAAGCGCAACCCGATGGATCTGTTCCGCGCGGCGGTGCAGACCTGGCCCGAGGTGATCGAGTGCGCGTCACTCACCGGCGAGATGGATTTTCTGCTGCGGGTGGTGGTCGAAGACATGGCGCACTACTCACGCTTCATCATGGACACGCTGCTCAAACACCCGAGCGTGCAGGACTGCAAAACGAGCTTCGTGCTCGACCGGGTCAAGAACACGACGGCGCTGCCGGTGTAGGCAGTCTCGCTCTCGGCCCACCTCGACGCCATCAACGCGCGGCTC
>JANOEG010000423.1:0-3788 GCA_031413095.1 Burkholderiales bacterium
CCTTCGGGTGCACACCGATGTCGTTGTTGATGATGAACTCGAGGCGCGCCAGTCCAACGCCCGAGTTGGGCATCTGAGCGAACTGGAACGCCAGTTGCGGGTTGCCGACGTTCATCGTGATCTTGACCGGGCAGTACGGCATCTGGCCGCGCTTGACCTCGCTGATCTCGGCTTCGAACAGGCCGTCGTAGATGAAGCCGGTGTCGCCTTCCGAGCAGGCCACGGTGACCAGCGCGCCTTCGGCCAGCTTGTCGGTGGCGTCACCGCAGCCGACGACCGCCGGGACACCGAGCTCGCGCGCGATGATGGCGGCGTGGCAGGTGCGACCGCCGCGGTTGGTAACGATGGCGCTGGCCCTTTTCATGACCGGCTCCCAGTTCGGATCGGTCATGTCGGTGACGAGCACGTCGCCAGGCTGCACGCGGTCCATCTCGGCGACGGAGCGCACGATGACGACACGGCCGGTGCCGATCTTCTGGCCGATCGCCCGGCCCTCAGCGAGCAGCGTGCTCTTGCTGACGTCGCCTTTGAGCCGGTAGCGGTGTTCCACATGGCCGGTCATCTGGCTCTTCACCGTCTCGGGCCGCGCCTGCAGGATATAGATCTTGCCGTCGACGCCATCCTTGCCCCACTCGATGTCCATCGGCCGGCCGTAGTGCTTTTCGATGATCACGGCATAGCGCGCCAACTCCTGCACGTCGGCGTCCGACAGCGAAAAGCGGTTGCGCATCTCGACCGGGTTGTCCTCGGTCTTGATGAACTTGCCGCTCGCCGCCTTTTCCTGCGCGCTCGTGAAGGTCATGCGCAGCAGCTTCGAGCCGAGCGAGCGGCGGATCAGCGCCGGACGGCCGGCCGCCAGCGTCTGCTTGTGGACGTAGAACTCATCGGGATTCACGGCACCCTGCACCACCGTCTCGCCGAGGCCCCAACTCGAGGTCACGAACACCACATCCGGAAAGCCCGACTCGGTGTCGATCGTGAAGACCACGCCGGCGCTGCCAAGGTCCGAGCGCACCATGCGTTGCACGCCGGCCGACAGCGCCACGTCGGCATGGGCGTAGCCCTTGTGCACGCGGTAGCTGATGGCGCGGTCGTTGTACAGCGACGCGAAGACCTCGCGCATCTTGGCCAGCACGTCGTTGATGCCATGCACGTTCAGAAACGTCTCTTGCTGACCGGCAAACGACGCATCGGGCATGTCTTCGGCCGTGGCCGACGAACGCACGGCAAATGTGGCGTCCGGACTGTCCGCGGACAGTGCAGCGTAGGCGGTTCGCACGGCGTCTTCCAGCGCAGGCGGCAACGGCGCCTCGTGCACCCACTGCCGGATCTGCGCACCGGCTTCGGCCAGAGCGCGCACGTCGTCGGTGTTGAGCGCACGCAAGCGCACATTGATCTTGTCCACCAAGCCACCGTGACTGAGGAACTGGCGAAACGCGTGTGCCGTGGTGGCGAACCCGCCAGGCACGCGCACACCGGTGGCAGACAGCTGGCTGATCATTTCGCCGAGGCTGGCGTTCTTGCCGCCCACCACCTCGACGTCGGTCATCCTCAGTTGTTCAAACGGCAGGACCAGGGCGGTCGCCAACTTGGGTTGTGACATGGGAAAGCTCCGTAGCGATGAAAAATCGGGGCTTCCTGGGCGTGGACCGGCGCTGCAACTCCCGTCAACTGGACGCGGTATCGAGGATGGGAGGAGCGCATCGAGGCAGGCCGCAAGAGGATTGCAAAAGATTCTACGGGCCTATCATCCGTGAATACGTCACAAACACCCCAGTCGCAGGGCGTGATCTTTTCCTCGCCCGGCCGCAAAAGAGCGCCATGACCGACCGCACTGTCTTTTTCGTCTCCGACGGCACCGGCATCACGGCCGAAACTTTTGGCAACTCGATCCTGGCGCAGTTCGCCGCCAAACCACGCCACGTGCGCCGGCCCTTCATCGACAGCCCGGACAAGGCGCTGTCGGTGGTCGAAGAGATCAACCGCACGGCCGCGCACGAAGGGCGGCGGCCCATCGTCTTCATCACCCTGGTCAGCGACGAGGTCCGCACCATCGTCACTGGCGCCGAGTGCAAGGGGCTGGTGCTCGACATGTTCCGCACCTTCGTCGAGCCGCTCGAAGCCGAGTTCGGCGTCAAGAGCAACCACCGCGTCGGCCGCTTTTCGGATGCGAGCAAGAGCGAGGAGTACAACGACCGCATCGAAGCGATCAACTTCTCGTTGGCACATGACGACGGCCAGAGTTCGAAGAACTTGGAGAGCGCCGACATCATCCTGGTCGGTGTGTCGCGCAGCGGCAAGACGCCGACCTCGCTGTACCTGGCGATGCAACACGGCATCAAGGCGGCCAACTACCCGCTGATCCCGGAAGACTTTGAGCGCGGCAAGATGCCGTCGTCGCTGGCGCCCTACAAGGCCAAATGCTTCGGCCTGACCATCGACCCTGACCGCTTGGCGCAGATCCGAAACGAGCGCCGCCCTGGCAGCAAGTACGCGGCTCTCGCCAACTGCCGCTACGAGGTGGCCGAGGGCGAGAAGATGATGAAGCGCGAGGGCATCTCGTGGCTGTCGTCGACACACAAATCGATCGAAGAGATCGCGACGACGATCCTGCGCGATCTGCGACCGGACCGTTTGATTTACTAACGCCTGGTTGCCGGCCCGGAGACGAAAAACTCCCGCTTGTCGCGGTTGAAGGCGATGCGGTTGCCGCTGGGGCAGTCGGCGCACCACCACACGGCCAGCGTGCCGTCCGGCTCGCGACCCAACATCGCCAAAGCGCTGCCCGGGTCGGGCAACTCGACCAGAAAACGCATGCGCGCACGCTCGCGCGACGGCTCAACGATGGTGACGAACAAGCCCTGTTCGCCGGAGCACCGGCGATAGGCGCCGACAAAAGCGAGCTGCGGCGTGCCGCTGCCGTCGAAGTTGCCCTCCAGCTTGAAGCTGCGGCCTTCGAGCGCTTGATCCACGAGGGCGTGGCCGACGGCCTCGTCCAGGCGCTCGCGGCCCAAGGCTTCCGCTGCGCACCAGTCGGGGTGCAAGCGCTTGATCGGCACGTTCTGCACGACGGATGCGCGCGGATGCCACTGCGCGCGTCGCCACCAGGGCTTGTCAGCGGGCTCCGCCAAGACGGTGAACACGGCCTTGCCAGCGGCCACCGCAGCGAACGGTCCGGCCCACAACACCAGCAACAAGACCAGCGCGGGCTTCATGCGGCCACCCGCGAGGCGTAGAGACAGATCGCCGCGGCGGCCGCGACATTGAGCGATTCTTCGCCGCCCGGCTGGGGGATGCGCAGCGTCATCCCGCATTGCGCCGCCAAAGCGCTGTCGATGCCCTGCCCTTCGTGACCGAACACCCACGCGCATGGAAACGGCAGCGCAGTGTCGTGCAGCGCCTGCGCCGCATGTGCACTCGCCGCGAGCATCGGCACGTGCAGCGCTTGGAGGTCGTCTGGATTCAGCCCCTCAATCAGGCTGAGCGCAAAGTGCGCGCCCATGCCGGCTCGCAGCACCTTCGGTGACCACAAGCCAGCCGTGCCTTGCAAGGCCAGCACCTGCTTGAAGCCCAGCGCCGATGCGCTGCGCAGCATGCTGCCGACGTTGCCGGCGTCCTGCACACGGTCGAGCACGATGCTCGCAGCAGCAGCTTGCAGGGCTGGAGCAGCAGGCACATCGATCACAAAGCCGATGCCAACCGGCGATGGCAACTCACTCACGCTGGCGAACAGCGCATCGCTGACGCAGCTCACACGAGGCGCCGAATCGGCCAGCTCACGCAACACC
>JANOEG010000424.1:0-1892 GCA_031413095.1 Burkholderiales bacterium
GTGACGCGCAAGGACCTGCCAGTCAACAACGTCGACGAACTCATCGCCCTGGCCCGCAAGTCGGCGGACAGGCCACTGACCTACGGCAGCGTGGGCATCGGCTCGCTGTACCACCTGATCCTCGAAAACGTGCAGGCCAGCACCGGCGTCAAGCTGGCGCATGTGCCGTACAAGGGCAACGCACCGCTGCTGCAGGACATCGGCGGTGGCCAGGTCGACTTCGCGGTGCTGGTGTACAGCGCCGCGATGGGCGCGCTGGCCGAGCAGGGGCGCATGAAGGTCATCGGCCAGCTCGGCGCGCAACGTTCGGAGTTGCTGAAGAACGTGCCGGCCGCGAGCGAGGGCCAGGCGTTGAAGAATTTCTCGTACAAGATCTGGACCGGCTTCATGGTGCCGAAGAGCACGCCCGAGGACGTAGTCGTCCGCCTGCATGCCGCCATCGGCAAGACCTTGCAGGACCCGGCGGTGCGCGCGCAGTTGGCATCGCAGACGCAGGTCGCATCCGCGCCGATGACGCTGGCCGAATCAGCGAAGTTTTTCGAGGCCGAGACGGCGCGCTACCGCGCCATCGCCAAGCAGATCAACCTGCAGCCGCAATGAAGGGGGTCCGGTCGTGACCTACCTGTTGCACGCGCTGCAGGCCCGGGCCGGTGAATTCATCAGCCTGCGCCGCGACATCCATCGTCATCCTGAGCTGGCCTTCGAGGAGCACCGCACCGCGGCGCTGGTGGCCGACAAGCTCGAAGGCTGGGGCTACGCGGTAGAGCGCGGCATCGGCGGCACCGGCGTGGTCGGCACGCTGGTCCGTGGCCAGGGCAAGAAGCGCCTGGGCATCCGTGCCGACATGGACGCGCTGCCGATCGACGAGGCCAGCGGCGCCGAGTGGAGCAGCGTGCATGCCGGCGTGATGCACGCCTGCGGCCACGATGGCCACACCGCGATGCTGCTCGCAGCGGCACGGCACTTGGCCGAGCAAGGTTCGTTCGACGGCACGCTGCACCTGATCTTCCAGCCGGCCGAAGAAGGTGGCGGCGGCGCGCTGCGCATGATGGAAGACGGCCTGTTCGAGCGCTTCCCCTGCGACGCCATCTTCGCGATGCACAACATGCCGGGTACCGAGCAGGGCCGGCTGGTGCTGCACGAGGGTGCAGCGATGGCCTCGTCGGACTACGCCACGGTCACGCTGCACGGCATCGGCGGCCACGGCGCGATGCCACAGCGCGCGGCCGATCCGATCGTCGCTGCGGCCAGCATCGTCATGGCGCTGCAGACCATCGTCTCGCGCAACATCGATCCGCTGCACGCGGCGGTGGTCACGGTCGGCGCACTGCATGCCGGCAAGGCCAACAACGTGATCCCGGCCAGCGCGACGCTCGAACTCAGCGTGCGTGCGCTCGACCGCGAGGTGCGGGCCACGCTGGAGGCGCGCATCAAGGCGCTGGGGACGGCGCAGGCCGAGCGTTTTGGCGTCACGGCGCGCATCGACTGGAAGCCGGGTTATGCGGTGCTGGTCAACACGCCGGCCGAAACCGACTTCGCACGCGAAGTGGCGACCGAGCTCGTCGGCGCCGAGCGCGTGACGCTGCAAGGCCCGCCGCTGACCGGCAGCGAAGACTTCGCTTTCATGCTCGAGCGCGTGCCGGGCAGCTACGTGCTCATCGGCAATGGCATCGGGCAAGACAAGGGCGAAGGCGGCTGCATGGTTCACAACCCGGGCTACGATTTCAACGACCACAACGTCGCTGTCGGAAGCGCGTATTGGGTGCTGCTGGCCGAACGCTTCCTCGCCGCGAAGGAAGGACAAGTCACAGCTCGCTAGAATCCCGATCCAGCAGGAGAGTGCTTCGCCGCAATGCGGGGCCACCGAAGGCGCAAACTCCCATGCACGCTCA
>JANOEG010000425.1:0-5012 GCA_031413095.1 Burkholderiales bacterium
CCAGCACATCTGGAAGGCCGTGCCCGTCATCATCGACGCGCTGCGCGACGCCGGGCGCCTCTTCGCGACGAGCACGATCACGCACAGCTACCCGCATTGCTGGCGCCACAAGACGCCGGTGATCTACCGCGCCGCGGCGCAATGGTTCATCCGCATGGACGAAGGCGTGGGCGTGTTCACGAAGGACAAGGCGCCACAGACGCTGCGTACGATGGCACTCGCCGCCATCGAAGCAACGACCTTCTTCCCCGAGAACGGCAAGGCGCGGCTGCGCGACATGATCGCCAACCGCCCTGACTGGTGCATCAGCCGACAGCGCAGTTGGGGCGTGCCGCTGCCGTTCTTCCTACACAAGGAAACGGGCGAGCTGCATCCGGACACGATGGCCATCCTCGACCGCGCGGTCGCGCTCGTGTCTGAAGGCGGCGTCGAAGCCTGGAGCCGCGCAACGACAGAGCAAATCATCGGCGCCACGGACGCAGCGCACTACACGAAGAGCAACGACATCCTCGAAGTCTGGTTCGACTCAGGCTCGACCTTCTTCCACGTGCTGCGCGGCTCGCACGAAGGCCCACCCGGCAACAGCGGCCACCATGAAAGCGGCCCCGAAGCCGATCTCTACCTCGAAGGCCACGACCAGCACCGCGGCTGGTTCCATTCTTCGCTGTTGCTCGGCTGTGCACTCTACGGCCGAGCCCCCTATCGCGGCTTGTTGACGCACGGCTTCACGGTCGATGGCCAGGGCCGCAAGATGAGCAAGTCGCTCGGCAACATCATCGAGATCAAGGCCGCGGCCAAGGACCCGGGCGCCGAGATCGTGCGCCTGTGGGTGGCCGCTACCGACTACGCCAACGACCCGGCAATCGACAAGACGATCCTGGCGCGTGTGGTCGATAGCTACCGCCGCATCCGCAACACGCTGCGCTTCCTGCTCGCCAACATCGCTGACTTCGACGCCGCGCATGACAGCGTGCCGACAACCGAGCTGCTTGAGATCGATCGCTGGGCCCTGTCTCGCGCCGCCGAGCTGCAAGCCGAGATCCTCGCGCACTACGAGCGCTACGAGTTCCACCCGGTGGTGGCCAAGCTGCAGCTGTTCTGCAGCGAAGACCTCGGCGCGTTTTATCTCGACGTGCTGAAGGACCGCCTGTACACCACCGCGCCGAAGTCTTTGGCACGGCGCAGCGCGCAGACCGCGCTGTCGCAGATCACGCACGCGATGCTGCGCTGGATGGCGCCCTTCCTGTCGTTCACGGCCGAAGAGGCGTGGCCGATCCTGGCGCCGGGCAAGTCGGTGTCGATCTTCACTGAGACGTTTTCGAAGTTCGATCTGCCCGACGAAGTGCTGCTCGCGAAGTGGGCGCGCGTCCGTGACATCCGAGACGAAGTGAACAAGCAGATTGAAGCGCATCGGGCTCGAGGGGAACTGGGGTCTTCGCTTCAGGCGAGCGTCGGGATCGCGGCGCCTCGCAAGACGAAGGAAGTCGAACTCGTGGCAAACCCACTTCTCCATGGAAAGCCTCTTTGGTCCGGCGATGACTATGCGGCGCTTCGCTCCCTTGGCGAAGCGCTGAAGTACGTTTTGATCGTCTCCCACGTCCACCTTCGGATGGACGAACAGACCTCGGGCGGATCCATAGAAGTGAGTCTTGCGGACGGCACCAAGTGCCCGCGCTGCTGGCACTGGCGCGAAGACGTGGGCGCCGATGCGGTGCACCCCGAGCTGTGCGGCCGCTGCACGAACAACCTCTACGGCGCGGGCGAAATCCGCACGATCGCCTGAGCATGGCGAAAGACTCCACGGGGGCGCCGAGCCTCGCGCTCTGGCTCGGCCTGGCGCTGCTGGTCATCGTCCTCGACCAACTCACCAAGACGCTGATCCTCGGCAGCTTCCAGCTCAACGACACACGGCCGATCACGTCGTTCTTCAACCTGGCGCGCCACCACAACACCGGGGCGGCGTTTTCCTTCCTGGCCGGCGCCTCGGGCTGGCAGCGCTGGTTCTTCATCGGTTTGGGTATCGTGGCCACCGGATTCATCGTCTGGATGCTGAAGAAATACCCGGCGCAAAAACTGTTCTGCTTTGCGGTGACGATGATCATGGGCGGCGCGCTCGGCAATGTGATCGACCGTGCGCTGCACGGCTACGTCGTCGACTTCCTGCAGTTCCGCATCGCGCTGCTCGAACCGATTTTCCGCGGCGGCTACTTTCCGACCTTCAACCTCGCCGACAGCGCGATCACGCTCGGCGCGGTGCTGCTGATCGTCGATGAGATCCTGCGCGTCAAGCGCGGGGGGTGAGTGTTGGCCCCTCGCTCGCTTCGCGAGCACTCCCCCGCGGTGAGAAGTCAGGCCGACGCTTGGGAGCGGCCCGGCGCTGGCCTGACGACGAGCGTCGCTGCGGCCAGATCCTCGAGTGCAGTACCGACCGACTTGAACAGCGTGATGTCCTGCGGCGACAAGCGCCCGCGCACCTCGCCGCGCAGCAACTGCGCCAGCTCGCCCACCACGTGCTCGCGCGTGATCAGACCACGCTCCATCGGCTGCGTCAGGTCGCCGGCTTCACTGAGAGCTCCGGCGTAGGTATCGACCATCACACGCGCGCGCAGGATCGCCGCGTCGTCGGCTTCTCGCATGTCGCGCCGAAAAGCACCGACCAGATCGAGATGCGTGCCCTCGCGCAGCCACACGCCGCGCAGCAGCGGCTCGCGCGAGGTGGTGGCGCAACTGATGAGATCGGCCTTCTCGACCGCCGCACGCAGGTCCAGCGCCACCTCGGCGTCGATGCCTTCGTCGCGCAAGGCCTCAACCACATCTTCGGCGGCATCGGCATTGCGGCCCCAGACCTCGACATGCACCAAGGCCGGCTGCAAGGCCACATGCGCCTGCGCCATCCACGGCGCCAGGCGCCCGGTGCCGACGACCAGCAGGCGCTCGGCGTCGGGCCGCGCCAGGTGTTGCGCAGCCAGCGCCGATGTGGCGGCGGTGCGGCGCAGTGTCAGCGCTTCGCCGTCGATCAGCGCGATGGGCGCGCCGGTGTGCCGGTCGAGCAGCAGGTAACTTGCTTGCACGGTGCCTGCGCCGCGGGCGGCGGCGCCGGGCATCACCGTGACCAGCTTGACGCCCAGCGCATCGGGCGACCAGGCCGGCATGAGCAGCAGCGAGCCGTCGCCGGACAGCGCATGCGCGTGGCGCAACGGAGCTTCGGCATCGCCGGCGATGAAGGCGTCTTCGAGTGCGTCGGCAAGATCGGCCCACGGCAGCGCGGCATGGACTTCTTCGGCTGAATAGACTCGCAGCACCATGGCACCCAGTTTAGTGATCATCGGCGGTGGCGTGATGGGTTCGGCCGCCGCCTACTTCCTTGCCCGTGAGCACGGCGTGCACGTCACCGTGCTCGAACGCGACCCGAGCTACCGCAGCGCGTCGAGCGCACTGTCGGCCAGTTCGATCCGCCAGCAGTTCTCGACGCCGCTGAACATCGCCCTGTCGCAAGCCAGTCTCGAGTTGATGCAGCCGTGGCGCGACGAGCTGCAGTTTGTCGAAGCGGGCTACCTCTACCTGGCCAAGGAAGCGGGTGCGCAGACACTCGAAGCGCTCAACGCCGTACAACGCAGCCTGGGCGCAGACATCCGCCTGCTCGACCGCGCCGCCTTGCACGCACGCTGGCCCTGGCTCGCCGTCGATGACATCGCGCTCGGCAGTTGGGGCGCGAGCGGCGAAGGCTGGTTCGACGGCCCCGCCCTGCACCAGCGCCTGCGACGCGACGCCATCGCGCTCGGTGCGCGCTTCGTGCGCGCCGAAGCGCAGCACTTCGACGTGGAAGGCTCGCAGGTGCGCGCCGTGGTCGATGTCGAGGGCCAGCGCCACGCTGCGGACCAGTTGCTCATCGCCGCCGGTGCGTGGAGCGCGCCGCTCGCTTCCGCCTTGAACGTCGCGCTGCCCGTGAGCGCGAAGAAGCGCGATGTCTTCGTGCTCGACTCGCCGGCCACGCTGCCGGCTTGCCCGCTGCTCATCGACCCCTCCGGCGTGTGGATGCGTCCCGAAGGCACGGCCTTCCTCGCTGGCGCGCCGCCAAGCGGCGATGACGCCGACGATGCCCCGCTCGACGCAATCGACCTCGAACAGTTCGACGCGCAACTCTGGCCGACGCTGGCCGCCCGCATCCCGGCCTTCGAAGCGCTGCGCGTGCGCTCGGCCTGGGCCGGCTACTACGAGATGAACACCTTCGACCACAACGGCCTTGTCGGCGCCCTGCCCGGCTGGCGCAACGCCTTCACCGCCTGCGGTTTCTCGGGCCACGGCATGCAGCACGCGTTGGCTGTGGGGCGCGGGCTGGCCTCGTTCATCACCAGCGGTAGCTGGGGTGCGATCGATATGCATGCGCTGTCGCCCGAGCGTGTGCTGCGCAACAAACCGCTGCTCGAAGTGAACGTCATTTAGCCTTCGCGCCAAGCGCCCTCAGCGCGTCTGCCGCCGCACGCGCAATGGCCGGGTCGCTGCTGCCGGCAAAGGACTCGATGTCGCGCACCGCTTCAGCGGCGCCAATGTCACCGAGCAGCCGCAACGACAGCGCCACCGCCACACCGCGCTTCAGGTTGCCTCGCAACAGCGGCAGCGAGCGCGCGGCAGCACGCACCAGCAGCACACCGGCGGCCGTGCGGTTGGTTTCATCGGCCGAGGCCAGCGCGTTGGCGACCACAGCGCCGGCACGCGCCGAACCCGTGGCGCGCCAGACGCCATAAGCAGAGAAGACCGCAGCGGACTCACCCAGTTTCACAGCGCTATTTTCTGCGCCACGTTGTTGTCCTGCCAGACCTGTGGTTCATGCGACGCGCCGTGGTCGAACCAGATCGGCAGCGTGATTTCCTTGATGTCCGGGTGCCTGAAGCGCTGGCCGCCGCCGTCGGCGATGACCACCAGATCCATGTGCACGCGCACCGCGAACAGCGGCGTCTGCACGTTGGCAAAGTTCGGGAAGTACTTGTCGACGTGCACGGGGCAGCTCAGCA
>JANOEG010000426.1:0-8569 GCA_031413095.1 Burkholderiales bacterium
GCCACGCCGGCCTCGGCGCTGGGCTCGACGCGCGACAAGCCCGACCTCGCGTACTGCAAGAACATCCTCGAAGTGCTGAAGGCGCACCAGATCGGCCACTTCTTCTACATCGGCGGCAACGACTCGTCGGACACCGTGCGCATCGTCGCCGAGGAAGCGAAGAAGGCGGGGCACCCGCTGGCCGCCGTGCACATCCCGAAGACGATCGACAACGACCTGATGGGCAACGACCACACGCCGGGCTTCCCGTCGGCGGCGCGCTTCGTGATGCAGGCCTTCGCCGGTGCCAACCTCGACAACGCTGCGCTGCCGGGCGTGTACGTGGCGGTGGTGATGGGTCGCCATGCAGGCTTTCTCACGGCTGCCGGCGCACTCGCGCGCACGCAGACCGACGACGGGCCGCACCTGGTCTATCTGCCCGAGCGCGTGTTCGAGATCCACAAGTTCCTTGCCGACGTGAAGGCGGTGTACGACAGATACGGCCGCTGCGTCGTCGCGGTCAGCGAGGGCATTCACGACGCGTCGGGCGAGGCCATCGCCGCCAAGTTGTCGGCGAATGTCGAGCGTGACGCGCACGGCAACGTGCAGCTTTCCGGCACCGGCGCCCTCGCCGACCTACTGTGCGACGAGATCAAGGCCAAGCTCGGCATCAAGCGCGTACGCGGCGACACCTTCGGCTACCTGCAGCGCAGCTTTCTCGGCTGTGTCAGCGACGTCGATGCCCGCGAAGCGCGCGATGTCGGTGAGCGCGCGGTGCAGTACGCGCTGCTGCAGGGCAAGGTCGGCTCAGTCGCGATCCGCCGCATCGGCGACTACGCCGTCGAGTACGTGCTGCAACCACTCGAAGCCGTGGCTGCGAAGACGCGCGTGATGGACGATGCCTTCATCAACGCCGCCGGCAATGACGTCACGTCGGCGTTTGCCGATTACCTGCGGCCACTGCTGGGGTCTGACGTGCCGCAGGCGCACCGGCTGCGCGGCGCGGCGGTGGACAAGGTGCTGAAGCGCTGACCTCTGTTCATTGTTTGGGCTGCGGGGTGGGCCGCAGCCAAGACTGGAAGAAGGCGCGTTTCGTCTTCTGGTGCGCTGGCGATTCCGCGCGCGCTGCTTCGCACGTCTGCTCCGCCTCGGCCTGCGTCTCGGCCGCCTTGCCGTTTTTCTGCATGCACTGTGCGGCAGCGAGTGGCTTGGTGCTGCCATCGAGGCAACACCACTTCAGCTCTGTCTGCGCGTGTGCGCTCGGCAGCAGGCTCTCGATCACGACGCGCGCCGTGCTGCTTGGCGCGGCCTGCGCCTGCGCTGACACGGCGGCCGTACCCAGCGAGTTGGAGCCTGCGGCGACGGTGAAGATCACCAGCGAGTTGACGACCCAGAACAGCAACTTGAAGGCGCGCTTGCCGGGCTTGCCGGACACGAACACGCACAGGCCAAAGACAAAACTCAACACCAACGCGATCAGCGCCGGCTGCGGCGCGTTGAGTGCGAACTGGAACGCCAGCGCGTTGGTGATGCCCATCGTCATGCCGCCGGCCAGGCCGGGCGTGAGCATCGACTCCGGCGTCACGAACTTTTCGATATCGGTCATGGTTCTCTCCTGACGGTCCCCGGTGTGCGTGAGTGCAACCCGACGGCTCGCAGGGCAACCATAGGCGTCGAACGCTGGAATCGCTTCCCCTAGGAAGGCGAGAAAGGCCGTGCGTCTCCCTAGAAACAAAGGGGCATGGCGCGGCGGCGCGCGCCTGCGGCGCGTCCGGCGGAGGTGCCCTTACCGAAGCGGGGGATCGTCGTCGGCTGCGGTGGCGGCGCGGCGAGTCTGTCCAACGATCGCGTCGCGCCAAAGTTTTCCTCGACGCCGCATGACGCCGACTTCGCGCAGCTGTGCAGTGGCTTCGCCGAGGGCGCCGGCGGGACCTGCGCGCTGGCCGCGCAGCACCATGTTGGCCGGCACGCCAAAGCTCAAGCGCAATTGAATCCCTTGCTGCCGCAACTTCATGCCGCCCCCAAAGTAGTACCAGGGGCACCATGCATGGACCTGAAGGACGGGCCAACGGATCACCAGCGCGCGCTGGTTTTGCTCGAGCGCCTGGGCCAGGCCAGGCTGTCCGACCCGGCGTTCCAGCTTGCGCAGCTGTGCAGGCCAGGCTGAACCGCACCCGGAGGCAACGTAGGAGAGCCAGCCCGACGACAGCGAAAGCTCGCCAGGCAGGCTGCTGAGGCCGAGCAGCAGCCAGGCGTCGCTGCGCAGCTTCGTGGTCGCATTCGATGTTGGAGTTGGGCTCACGGCGAGGCCTTGGGTTCCTTGAGCGCGGGATCGCGCCGGCACGCGCTCAGCGGCCGCGACGTGGCACTGACGATGCGCTGGATTTCGTGAGTGCGCGGATCGGCCAGCACGCGCAAGCAGGCGCACCCGTGCCCGTAGCTGCGGTTGGTCGCGACCCAGCGGCGAGGCGAAAACGCAGGCCAATCGCCTACCGCCTGATGCCCGCCTTGCGTACCGACGATCCACTGCGCATCTCGATCGTTCAGCCATGCGTTACCTGGCGTGGGGTTCTCGAACCAGCCACATCGCAGCGCTGAGCCGCTTGCCGTCTGTGCGGGCGGAGCGGCATCGGCCGCAAAGGCCACGCCCAGCAACGCCGCCACTTGCAGGAGCTGTACTGAACTTCGGCAGTGACGCACCGACCTAGCCCTTGTGCACTGCGAGGCCGTGATACCCCGTCACCCGCTCGACCTCGTTCTTCGACCCCAGCATCACCGCCACGCGCTGGTGCAGCTTGTCCGGCATCAGGTCCATGATGCGCTGAGTGCCGTTGGTGGCCGCGCCGCCGGCCTGCTCGACGAGGAAGGCCATCGGATTGGCCTCGTACATCAGGCGCAGCTTGCCGGGCTTGTCGGGCTCGCGTGCATCCCACGGGTAGAGGAAGACGCCGCCGCGACTCAGGATGCGGTGCACGTCGGCCACCATACTGCCGACCCAGCGCATGTTGAAGTCCTTGCCGCGCGCACCGCTCGTGCCGGCCAGGCACTCGTCGATGTACTGGCGCATCGGCGGCGCCCAGTGGCGCAGGTTGCTCATGTTGACCGCGAATTCCTGCGTGTCTTCCGGGATGCGCAGGTTCTCTTCGGTCAGCACCCAGGAGCCCATCTCGCGGTCGAGGGTGAACACGGTCACGCCGTTGCCCACCGTGAGCACGAGTGTGGTCTGCGGGCCATACACGCAGTAGCCGGCCGCAGCCTGGAACTTGCCCGGTTGCAGAAAGTCCTCTTCGCTGACGCCAGGCTGGTGTCCCACCTTGCGCAGCACCGAGAAAATGGTGCCGATGCTGACGTTGACGTCGATGTTCGACGAGCCGTCTAGCGGATCGAACAGCAGCAGGTACTCGCCCTGCGGCCAGCGGTTGGGCACGGCGTGGATGCCGTCCATCTCTTCGCTGGCCATTGCCGCCAGGTGGCCGCCCCACTCGTTGGCCTCGATCAGCACTTCGTTGCTGATGACGTCGAGCTTCTTCTGGATTTCGCCTTGCACGTTCTCGGTGTGCGCACTGCCGAGCACGTCGCCGAGCGCGCCTTTGTTGACCGAGATTGCGATGGCCTTGCAGGCGCGGGCGACGACTTCGATCAGCAAGCGCAACTGACCGGGGATGCGGCCGTGCTCACGCTGCTGCTCGACGAGGTATTGGGTGAGGCTGATGCGTTTGGTGGCCATGATGAGATCAGTTTCCTTGCGCCAGAGCCCGCTCGACGATTTCGCGCACGCCGGCCGACAGGTCTTTCTTCTCGGCCACGCGTGTGACTGCTTCGCGCGCGGCGCTCCGGTACGGCTCGGCCAGGTGCATCCAGCGATCCATCGCGCGCGCCACGCGGGCGGCCAGCGAGCTGTTGAAGCCGTCGATCTCGCGCACCGCATCGGCCCACAGCACGTAGCCGCCGGCATCGGTGCGGTGGAAGGCCGCCGGATTGCCGGTGCAGAAGACCTGGATCAGGCTGCGCGCGCGGTTCGGGTTGGTGAGAGTGTAGTCGGCGTGTTGCAACAATTGTTTGACGCGTGCGAAGGCGCGGCCGTCCGCTCGCTCCGGCATCTGTGCTTGCAGCGCGAACCACTTATCGATGACCAGGGCTTCGTGTTTGAAGCGAGCGTGAAAGTGCGCCAGCGCCGGCGTGGCCAACTCGGCGTGGGACTCGGTGAGGGCGATCAGCGCACCGAGGCGCTCGGTCATGTTGCCGGCGTCTTTCACGCGCTGGTAAGCGCGGCCGGGCCATGTCGCGTCGCCGGTTTTCGCCGCATCGAGGCAGAGCATGCACAGTGCCAGGTTGGCCAGGGCGCGCTGGCCGGCCGATTGCGGGTCCGGGCTGTAGGCTCCTTTGACCTGGTGCGCGTCGAAGGCCCAGGCCCAGTCGTCGCGCAGCTCGCGTGCCAGTTGCCCGAGCATCACCTCACGCACCGCGTGCACGCGCTGTGGGTTGACGGTGGCGAGGTGTTCGGCGAGCAGGTTCTCGTCGGGCAGTGTCAGCACCAGCGCCTTGAACGCGGCGTCGAGTTGCGGGTGACGCAGCACGGCGCGCATGGCGTCGATGAACGGCACGTCAAGCACCGGCTCGAGCTCGCCTTTGATTGCGCCGAGCAATCGATTCAGCGCCAGGCGCTGGCCCGACTCCCAGCGATTGAAGGGGTCGCTGTCGTGCTGCAGCAGCACCAGCAGATCATCGTCGGACAGCGGCTCGGTCAGGATCACCGGCGCCGAGAAGCCGCGCAGCAGCGAAGGCACGGGCTCGGCGTCGATGTTGACGAAGGTGTAGAAGTTCTTCGCCGAGTCGAGCACAAGCACGCGCTCGGCTGAGTCGAACGCCGGCTCGTCCTCGAGCTGCACCGGCAGCGCTCGGCCGTCACGACCTATCAGCGACACCGCCATCGGGATCACCTGCGGCTGCTTGCCGTCGCCCACCTGTTGCTCGAAGCCTAGGGTATAGGTGCGTGTGTGCGCGTCCCAGCGCCCGCGGGCGATCACACGCGGCGTGCCCGACTGCGAGTACCAGCGCTTGAAGGCATCGAGCCGCGTTGCCAATGCGCTGCCGGCGTTGGCGTCGGCGATGGCTTGCGCGAAGTCATCGCAGGTCACGGCCTGGCCGTCGTGGCGCTTGAAGTACAGGTCCATGCCGCGGCGAAAACCCTCGCGGCCGACGAGCGTGGCCATCATGCGCACGACCTCAGCACCTTTTTCATAGACGGTGGGCGTGTAGAAATTGTCGATCTCGACATAGGCGTCGGGTCGCACCGGGTGCGCCATCGAGCCGGCGTCTTCGGGGAACTGCATCGCGCGCAGGCGCTTCACATCGCCGATGCGGCAGACCGCGCGCGCGCTCGCAGCGCCGGCCATGTCCATCGAGAACTCCTGGTCGCGATAGACCGTCAGGCCTTCCTTCAGCGAGAGCTGGAACCAGTCGCGGCAGGTGATGCGGTTGCCCGTCCAGTTGTGGAAATACTCGTGGCCGACGACGGCTTCGATGCCGTGGTAGTCGCTGTCGGTTGCGGTGGCGGGGCTGGCCAGCACGTACTGCGTGTTGAAGACGTTGAGCCCCTTGTTCTCCATCGCACCCATGTTGTAGTCGCCGACGGCAACGATCATGAAGCGCTCCAGATCGAGCGGCAGGCCGAAGCGGTGCTCGTCCCAGACGATTGACGCCACCAGCGACGCCATCGCGTGTTCGGTCTTGTCGATGTCGTCGCGGTGCGTGTAGATCTCGAGCCGATGCTCCTTGCCGGCCCTCGTCTTGATCTGCTGGCGGCGCACCGAGAGATTGCCGGCGACGAGCGCGAATAAGTAGCTCGGTTTCGGAAACGGGTCGTGCCACTTGGCGAAATGGCGGTTGCTGTCGAGCGCGCCTTCTTCTATGAGGTTGCCGTTGGACAGCAGCACCGGGTACTTGGCCTTGTCGGCGCGCAACGTCACCGTGAACACCGCCATCACGTCCGGCCGGTCGAGGAAGTAGGTGATGCGACGGAACCCTTCGGCCTCGCACTGTGTGAACAGGCCCGAGCCCGAGGCGTAGAGGCCCGAGAGCTGCTTGTTCTTGTCGGGCGCGCAGGTGTTGCGCAGCTCGAGCGTGAAGCTGTCGGCCTCGGGCGGGTTGTCGATGATCAGCGAGCCGTCGTCACCGTGTCGGAACGACACGCTCTGGCCGTCCGCCATCACGCGCAGCAGCGTGATGCCGTCGCCGTGCAGCACCAGCGGCGCGCGCAGCACCTTCGGATTGCGCTCGACGGCGAGTTTGCTGGCGACGATGGTCTTGGCGCCATCGAGATCGAAGCTCAGGTCGGCCTGGCGAATCCAGAACGCGGGTTCGGCGTAGTCCTGGCGGCGGATCAGGGGCGCAGTGCCTTCACGCATGAGCATCATCATGGTTGTTGTTCTCCATCAGCTTCGTGAACCAGGCTGCTTGTGACAGCCCGGTGTAGTGGCGGGTCGCAGCCAGTACGTGCGGACCAGCGAGTTCGTCGGCCGTGTGGCCCGTGCAGACGGCCACGGCGCGCATGCCGGCGCGGCGTGCGGCTTCGATGCCCAGCGGCGCGTCTTCGAAGACGACACAGTGCGCGGGCGCGACGTTCAAGCGTCGCGCCACTTCAAGAAAGATCGCCGGTTCCGGTTTGCCGGGCAGGCCTTCGTCGCCGCCAACGACGGCGTGCGGCGGCGCGTCGAGCGCCAGATGTTCGAGCGCAAAGGCAATGTTGTGCGCATCACCGGCCGTGCCGACACCCACCTTGAGTCCGAGCGCGCGCGCATGCGACGCGAAGGCGCGAAACCCAGTGACCTCGCGAAATGCCGGCGGCGCAAACGCGGCGCGGTACAGCGCCTCCTTCTGCCGCACCAGCGCCAACGATTCGTCGTGCGCAACCTGCCGGCCGAACAGTTCCTGCATGCACTCAGCGCCGGTGCGGCCCGTCGTGCGCCGCATCATTTCGTCGATGCTCATGTCAATGCCATGTAGCGCTGCGAAGTCGATCCACGAGTCGCGGTGGAACGGCATCGAATCGATCATCGTGCCGTCCATATCGAAGATGAGCGCGTCGGTTTTCATGAATGAGGATCGGCGACCAAGCAATCCAAGACATTCAAGCCACGAACGAATGGACCGTTAACTTGCATTCCTGCGCGGCGCGGGCGAGTTGACGGTCACCGGTGGCGATGGCGTCGCAGCCCAGCTCGATGGCGCAGCCTAGATGCAAGGCGTCGAGCGTGGCCAGCGCAGATGACAGGGTGCGCAGCAGTTCGGTACCCCGCGCAAAGCTCGCAGCGTCGAACCTTTGCATGGACCAGACAGCCGATGCGAGATCGGAAGCAAAGTCGCGCCGCGCTTGCAGCGCGTATGCGCTGTCGATCAGTCGCTGGCGTTGCAGGCGCTGAAGGACCGACTCCAACTCGATGGCGCCTAGAGGGCAGATGACGCAGTCGTCGCTTTGTTCGGCGACAAAGGCTTCGAAGTGTGCGGAGCCGATTTCCGCGATGTAGCGCTTTGCCAGCGCGCTGGTGTCGATATAGATCGGCACGGCGTCAGCGGCGATCGCGGTCTTCGCGCAGCAGGTCGGCAATGGACCCATCGAGCACGCGCATCTTCGCGCGATGTGCGGCCAACGACGGCACATGCCGTTTCGCCGGTGCCGGCAGGATGCGCGCCACCGGCTCGCCGTTGGAGACCAACAGCAACTCGTGTTCTTTGGCGAGGATCTCGCGCAGCCGTGGAATCCCGGTGCGCAGTTCGCGAACGTTGACGGTTTTCATGGTGTCACGATTCTAGTTCATGTGGCACGCCAGGCGACGTGGCACCGTCACACACCCTGCTTCAAGCTCGCCTGAATGAACACGTCCAGGTCGCCGTCCAGCACTTTCTGCGTGTTGCTGATCTCGACATTGGTGCGCAGATCCTTGATGCGGCTGTTGTCGAGCACATAGCTGCGGATCTGGTGGCCCCAGCCGACATCGGTCTTGCTGTCTTCGAGCTTTTGCTGCGCGGCCTTCTGGATCCGCATCTCATGTTCGTACAACCGGCTGCGCAGCATCTGCCAGGCCTCGTCGCGGTTGCGGTGCTGGCTGCGGTCGTTCTGGCACTGCACCACGATGTTGGTTGGGATGTGGGTCAGGCGCACCGCAGAGTCGGTCTTGTTGATGTGCTGGCCGCCGGCGCCGCTGGCGCGGAAGGTGTCGGTGCGCACATCGGCTGGGTTGATGTCGATCTCGATCGTGTCATCGACCTCGGGCGAGACGAAGACGCTGGCGAAGCTGGTGTGGCGGCCGCCGGCCGAATCGAAGGGGCTCTTGCGCACCAAGCGGTGCACGCCGGTCTCGGTGCGCAGGTGGCCGAAGGCGTAATCGCCCTCGACCTTGATGGTGGCGCTGCGGATGCCCGCCACATCGCCCGCGGTCTCTTCCAGCAGCTCGGCCTTGAAGCCCTTGCGCTCGCAGTACTTGAGGTACTGGCGCAGCAGCATGCTGGCCCAGTCGCAGGCCTCGGTGCCGCCGGCGCCGGCCTGGATGTCGAGGAAGCAGTTGCTCGGGTCGGCCGGGTTGTTGAACAT
>JANOEG010000427.1:0-2402 GCA_031413095.1 Burkholderiales bacterium
GAGCGCGAGTTCGTGTTGATGGGCGACGTCAACATCGCCCACCACGAGATCGACCTGAAGAACTGGAAGAGCAACCAGAAGAACAGCGGCTTTCTGCCCGAGGAGCGGGCCTGGCTGACCAAGCTGTTCGACAAGGCCGGCTTGGTGGACGTGTTCCGCACGCTCAACCAGAAGCCCGAGCAATACACGTGGTGGAGCCAGCGCGGCCAGGCGAAAGCCAAGAACGTGGGGTGGCGGTTGGACTATCACATCGCCACGCCAGCGATTGCGGCCACCGTCAAGCGCGAGGAGATCTACTTGGCGCAGTGCTTTTCGGACCACGCGCCGGTGGTGATGGAATACGACTTCAAGCTTTGAGCCAGAGCCTGCGGCGATGTGAATAAGTCACAAA
Source organism: Burkholderiales bacterium (assembly GCA_031413095.1). Classification (GTDB taxonomy): domain Bacteria; phylum Pseudomonadota; class Gammaproteobacteria; order Burkholderiales; family Burkholderiaceae_C; genus CADEEN01. The sequence continues at coordinate 392 of JANOEG010000427.1, forward strand.
CGGCGCTGCTCATATTCACCGCCTGCAAAACGCACTGGCACCTACCTTTCTCCCCACGCGCTGAGCGGTTCAGTGCGAGCCGAGGAGGAAGTGTCATGTTCGATTCAATCGCGACAACAAGCCCAACCACGGCGCCGGTAAAAGCTGCCGCCCCTGAGGCCGCAACCCAGTGGTTCGCGCGCATGCTCGACGAAATCGACTACGGCATGCTGCTCGTGGCCGATGACCGCGTGGTGCTGCACGCCAACCACGTCGCCCGCGCCGAGCTGGACCAGGAGCATCCGCTGCAGCTGCTCGGCGCCGAGCTGCGTGTGCGCCGGCCGCAGGACGTGGCGGCGCTGCGCGAAGCGCTGCTGGCCGCGCGCGAGCGGCGCTTGCGCCGGCTGCTCAGCATTGGCCAGGCGCCGCATGCGGTGTCAGTGGCCGTGGTGCCGCTGCCGGCCGCCGACGGCGATGAGGCGCTGACGCTGCTCGTCTTCGGCAAACGCCGCATGTGCGAGGCCCTGTCGGCGCATTGGTTCGGCCGCGAACATGGCCTGACGCCGGCCGAGTCACGCGTGCTGGCCGCGCTGTGTGAGGGTGAGCCGCCGGTGAAGATCGCCGTTGCGCAAGGCGTGGCCATCTCGACCGTGCGCTCGCAGATCGGCGCCATTCGCGCCAAGACCGGCGCGCCCAACATCCGCGCGCTGGTGCGTCAGATCGCAGTCCTGCCGCCGCTGGTGGGGGCGCTGCGCGGCGTTGGGCTGCACTGACCCGACCGCGATTCGATACGATCGCGCGGCGCGCCGGGCCCCTCGTTGCCCGGCGCGCGCACGATGGCGCCGCCCAAAAAGACAGACCCCCTCGACATCAACGCCGTTCTGCCGCCACCGCTGCGCGCCCTCGCTGCGCGCGGCACGCCGCGCAGCTACCGCAAGGGCACGCTGATCATCGAAGAAGGTTCGCAGGGCGATACGTTGTATCTGTTGCTGGCTGGGCGGGTGAAGGCGTTTTCGAGTGACGCTCGTGGGCGTGAGGTGGTCTATGGCGTGTATGGCGCGGGCGACTACTTCGGCGAGATGAGTCTGGATGGGGGGCCGAGGTCGGCGAGCGTGATGGCGGAGACGGCGTGTTCGTGTGCCGTGCTGACGCGGCAGACGCTGCGCGAGCACATCAAAGCAGAGCCGGAGTTCGCGTTCGAGCTGATTGGGCGCGTGATTCGGCGGGCGCGGTTAGCGACGCAGAGTGCAAGGAGCATGGCGTTGTTGGACGTGTACGGAAGGCTGGTGCAGTTGTTGGAGTCGCTCGCCGTCGAGACGCCTACTGGATCGAGGACCATCTCCGAGCGGCTCACGCACGCCGACATAGCGGCACGCGTCGGGTGCTCGCGGGAAATGGTCAGCCGGCTGATGAAGGACCTGCGGCGTGGTGGCTTTGTCACCATGGAACGCGGCGGGTTGCAGCTTGCGCTGCGACGCCTGCCCGCACACTGGTAGCGCATCCTACGAACTGGTGACCGTCAGCACCGGGTCGGGCCCGTGCAGACCTTTTGTGCAATGGGTCGGGCCCAGGCGCGTCGGGTCCTTGCGAGCCAAGAGCCAACGTGCGACCCAAGGTGCCGCAATGCTGGTCCCAGACATGCGGGTTGTCTGTCCAGCCAGCCAACCGGGCAATAGCACGCCGGATGTGGCTGGGTCGCGATCACTGGCGGCATACCAGTCCGGACGCGCGATGCTGGAGACGAAGCCGCTGCCCGAGTAGGCGGCGACGCAGTTGTCCGACTGCCTCACCGCGCCAACGACGAAAGTGCGTTGACCGTGGGCGCAGTGGCTCAGGGTGTAGCGTGCGTCAGCGGGCTCGTCCACAAAGCGCACCTGTTGTGCCCGCCGCGCGCGTCCGACCATGTCGTTGCGCTCGACCCATGCACACAAAGTGATTTCGCCGGGATGACCGTGTTGTGCCGTCACCGTCCAGATGCCGGCGGGCGCCCGATCGTCACCCACACCCGATCTTGTCGGACGCAACATCAGCA
>JANOEG010000428.1:0-13515 GCA_031413095.1 Burkholderiales bacterium
GTCGTGCACCGGCTCGACCAGGCCACGTCCGGCGTGATGCTGTTCGGCCGCGGCGCCGACGTGCAGCGTGCGCTGTCGATGGCGTTTGCCGAGCGCCGCGTCGCCAAGCGCTACGAGGCCATCGTGCATGGACGGGTGCAGGGCGACCGCGGCGAGATCGACCTGCCGCTGCTCACGGACTGGCCGAACCGGCCCCGGCAGATGGTTGATCATCAGAGCGGCAAGCCGTCACTGACACGATGGCGAGTGCTGTTGCGCGATGCGGCCGCCGACACGACGCGTGTGCAACTCGAGCCGGTGACCGGCCGCTCGCACCAGTTGCGCGTGCACCTTGCAGCGATCGGCCACGCGATCGTCGGCGACACGTTGTACGCGCCCACCGTCACCGCGCCGCGGCTGATGCTGCACGCCTGCGAACTGCGCTTGCCGCACCCGGCCGACGCGCGCACACTGGTCATCGCCAGCGCGTTGCCGTTCTGACCGGAACTCAAAACGCCTCGACGACTCCCAAGACAATGAGCAAACTTTTCGACCGCCGCCACAGCCTGCGACTTGTGGCCACCGCCGCCCTCATTGCAGTGCCGGCGCTGCACCTGCGCGCCGCAACGCCGAGTGGCCCGCGCCGCCTCACGCCTGCACAAACCGAAGGCCCGTTCTATCCGGACAAGCTGCCCACCGACAGCGACGCCGACCTGCTGGCCAACGGTGCGCTGCGCTATGGCAAAGGCCGGGCGGCGTGGGTCGAAGGCACGCTGACCGACGCCGACGGCCGCGCGATGAGCGGCGCATCGGTCGAGATCTGGCAGTGCGACCAGGAGGGCCACTATCACCACCCGCGTGACGGTGGCCGGGCCGACGCGGCCTTTCAGGGCTTCGGCCGCGTCGCTGTCGATGCCGAAGGGCGCTGGCGCTTTCGCACGCTGCGGCCGGTGGCCTACAGCGGCCGCACGCCACACATCCACGCCAAGATCAAACTCGGCACGCGCGAGTTGCTGACGACGCAGCTCTATGTGCAAGACGATCCGGGCAACGCGCGCGATGGTGTGTGGCGGCGGCTGTCGGCCGAAGATCGCGCGGCGGTCACGTCACCTTACGTGGCGGGCAGCGACGGGCTGACGGCTCACTACACGCTCGTCATCGCTGCGTGAGTTCTGCGCGCGGGCTATTCTCGCGCGATGGACCAACACCTCTACATCATCACCGGCGCTTCGCGTGGGCTTGGCCGTGCGATGGCCGAACAGCTACTGCGTCCGGGCCACACCGTGCTCGGCCTGTCGCGCCAAGCGCCAGAAGCGCCGGCCGGTCTCGAACAATGGCCGTGCGATCTCTCCGACCCGGTGCCTGTGGCCGAGCGGCTCGCGGTCTGGCTCGGTGCTTTTGATGCATCACGCTTTGCGAGTGCGAGTCTGATCAACAACGCCGCGATGCTGACCGAGCCGGCGCCGCTGGCGGCCATCGATCTCGAAGCCTTGTCGAAGGCCGCGCGCGTCGGTCTCGAGGCGCCGCTGGTGCTCACCGCCGCCTTCCTGCGCGCCACACAAGCGTGGCCAGGATTGCGCCGCGTGCTGCACATTTCGTCCGGCCTCGGCCGCCGCGGCATGGCCTCGTCCGGTCCGTACTGCGCCGTCAAGGCCGGGCTCGACAACCTGGCCCGTGCACAGGCACTCGAAGAAGCGTTGCAGCCCAATGGCGCAAAGGTTTGTTCACTGGCGCCCGGTGTCATCGACACCGACATGCAAGTGCAGTTGCGCGGCGCGGATGCAAAGGCGTTCCCGGATCGCGAGGCGTTCGTGCAGATGAAGAGCGGGGGCAAGCTCGACAGCCCGGCCGTTGCGGCCGCCAAGGTCATTGCCTACTTGCACCGCGCGGACTTCGGTTCAAACGCGGTGGGCGATGTGCGCGGCGCCTGAGGCCACACGATGTTGAAGCGCGTTCTGTCCGCGTTGTTTTCGCCAGGCCCGGCCGACGCTGGCCAGGAGCGCGTTGACGATGAAGGTCCACCGGACGCGGTCGAAGTTGCCGGCAGCCGATTTGTTGTCGCCGAACGCCTGACCTACGCCGAGGGCTTGCCGCATCTGGATTGGGATGCGGTCAAAGCGTGGGTCGCCGCATTCGGAGACGATGCGCAACGGAACCACGCATGGGGGCTGTGCGAGCGGGCGTGGCTCGACCACCTTCGCTGCGCTTTGGGCGTTGGCCACAAGGTTCGTGAGTCGGGTGCCACCTTGCTGCTGTGTTCGCTCGACGAGCGCATGGCCAAGGTCGTGTTGGACTTCGTGAATCAGACCGAGCAGCGGGTGTTGCGCGTGCTCGACGGCATCGCGATGAGCGGCGGCTGGGGCCACGACATCGTCGTCCTGTTCGATGACCAGGAAACCTACTACCGGTATGTCTCGAACCACTATCCAGACGCCGGCGAGTTCTCTTTCTCGGGCGGCATGTTCATCAATGCCGGCTGCGCGCACTTCGTCTCCGTCAAAGGCGAGTCGCATGCCTTGGAGCCCGTGATCGCCCATGAGACGACCCATGCGCTGCTGTCGCACCTGCCGATACCGGCCTGGCTCAACGAGGGGCTGGCCGTCAACACCGAACACCGCCTTTGTCCCGCAGCGCGGGATCCGGGGTCTCTGCCATCGGCCATGCAGATGCATCGACGACACAAGGCGTTTTGGGGACCCGAGGAAATGCAGCAGTTTTGGTCGGGGCAATCGTTCTTGCGCAGCGACGAGGGCAACGAGCTGTCCTACGACTTCGCACGCATCCTGGTCGAACAGTTCGCGGCCGACTGGGAGTCCTTTGTGCGCTTCGTGCGTTCCGCGCGCGTTGACGATGCCGGTGCGCAAGCAGCCAAGATGGAGTTGGGCATCGACCTCGGCGAAGCGGTGGCCGCGGTCCTCGAGCGGCCGAGCACTCGAGGGCTGGCGCCTTTGCCACAGGTTTGGGCTGCTGCGCCCGAGCGCGGTGGGTTCAGCGGCGCGGCAGGCCGTTCAACAACGCGCATTGCGCCGACGCGCTTGCGTCGCGCGCCCCATGCTTACAGCCGAGGCGGCATCTGAGGTCGAGCCGGTTGGCGCTCGAGCCCTCCGCTGACTCGCGTGACGCGCGGCCGGAACGTGTGTGTCTACGGGCTGGCTGGTTTCACGCTCAGTTCAAGCCTTGTCATAGACCCTCGAACTTCAAGCACTGCTGCCGCACCACCTCAGGCAGGAACTGCTCCTTGTCCTGCGCCGCACGCAGCCACGCTGCATCGGTGCTCGGCTCTTGGGCCAATGCCTCTTTCAACAGCATCAAGCCGCGCTCGGCGTGCAACTCGATGGCGTGCATCTCGACCGCTTCGATCGTCTCCAGGATCAAGTCGCGGATCGGGCGGTGGATCGCAGTTGCCGGATCGACGACTTCACCGTCGAGGCCGAAGCGGCAGGCCTGGAAGCGGTTGTAGGTGTAGGCCAGGTAGTCGTCTTCATGCGGTTCGAACGGCCGCTCGCGCATCAGCCATCGGGCAACGCACTGCAGATAGACGGCGATCGCCGCGGCGCGCTCGACCGTGAGCGGCGTGTCCATCACGCGCACTTCGATCGTGCCGAACTCGGGTTTGGGGCGGATGTCCCAGTAGAAGTCTTTCATCGACTCGACGACGCCGGTGCGGCGCATCTTTTCGAAGTAGACGCCGAACGATTCCCAGCTCAGGTGAAATGGCGCGCGGCCCGACAGCGGAAAGGCGAAGACCGAGTTCAGGCGCGCCGATTGAAAACCGGTGTCCGTGCCCTGCACGAACGGCGACGACGCCGACAGCGCGATCACGTGCGGCATGAAGCGGCTCATCGCGTGCAGCAGCCACAGCGCTTCGTCGGGGCTTGGCACGCCGATGTGCACATGCTGACCGAAGACGGTGAACTGTTTGGACAGGTAGCCGTAGAGCGTGGACACCTGCTGAAAGCGTGGCGTGTCGAAGATGCGGCGCCTGCTCCAGTCCTGGAACGCATGAGTGCCGCCGCCGCACAGGCGCAGGTTCAATTTGCCCGCGTCCTCGACCAGCGCGTCGCGCACTGCGGTCAACTGCTCGATGACGTCGCGATGGCGTTCGCAGATGCCGGTTGAGGTTTCGATCATCGAGCTCGTGATCTCGGGCTTGACGTCGGCGATCAGCTTGGTCTTGCGTTTGGCCATCACGCGCAGCAGGTCGGCCGCGCCGGGTGCCAAGTCGTAGTCGTGCCGGTTGACGATCTGCAACTCGAGTTCGACACCGAGCGTGAATGCGCGGCTGGCGGTGAATTCGCCGAGGCTCATGACGGCTTGGCCGCGCGCGGCGGCCGTGCATCGACTTCGCCCGCAGCCCGCAGCCCGGCCATCACCGCCAGCGGCGCGGCTAGTTCGAGCAGCGCCAGCGACGCCAGCAGCACCGGCATCATCTGCGCGCCGACGTTGGGATGCCGGGCCACGAAGTCGAGAGTCAGCACCCAGGCCGTGGCCGACATCGGCGTCAGGCTGATCGCCAGGCACGCCGCCTGCCCGACACCGAGCCCGCTCGGCCGCGCCAGTGCCAGCACCGCCAGGCCCTTGGCCAGCCCGCGCGCGAGCACAAGCGCCAGCGCGACGCCGGCCGATGCGGCCAGCGCTTCGAGCGTCCACGCCGACGACACGGCAACGAACATCACCAGCACGAGCGCGCTGCCGGCGCTGCCGAAGTGGCGCGGCCAGATCCACGGCCGCTCACTGCGGTTGGCCAGCCACATGCCGGCGAGCAGCGGCACGAGCAGCGTCGACAGCGACAAGGTCTTGGCGACGACCAGCGCCAGCAGCACGGCCGACAGCAGCAGCACGATGGAGTTGTCCTCGCGCAGATCGAAGCGGCGCGCGATCAGCGCCAGGCCTTCGCCCAGCGCGGCGCCGAGCAGGATCGAACCGAAGAAGGAGAACATCACCGGCGACACGGCTTCGACCCAGGTTCGCGGGTCCGACAGCAGCAACCCGGCCGACAACAGCTTCATCGCCAGCACGGCGTACAGCGTGTTGAGTGCGGCCAAGGTCAGCAGGCGTTCGGTGACCTGACCCGCCGCATGCAACTCGCCGACCACGCGCTGAAGCACTGCCGGAGAGACGCAGACAGCGACGATGCACAGCGGCGTTGCCACTTCCGTCGGCAGGCCGAACATCGACAGCACCGCGAAAACGACGATGCCGGTCAGCAGCGATTCGGTAACGCTGGTGGCCAGCAACCACGGGTTGCGCACCAGCCACTTCAGACGCAGCCGCGCGCCGGCTTCAAACAGCAGTAGCGCCAGCGCACCGTCGATGACCACGCGCAGCGCCGGCTCGTCGCCACCGGCGCCACGGCCCGTCAGCGCCAGCAGGGTGCCGACAATCACATAGCCGACCAGGCGCGGCCAGCGCAGCACGCGCCACACTGCTTCACCGGCCAGCGCCGCGATCACCGCCAGCAGCGCGGCGCCGAGCAGCGTGTCCGGCTGCAAGGTCCACGGGGCTGTGATCAGGGGCCAAAGCGCGTCGAGCATGGTGATGTTCTGAGTGAAGTCAACCGGGCATGGTGCCTTCGTCGCGGGAAGTGGATGTGTCAGAACGTGCGCCGTCCGTTGACGCCGCCTTCAACCACCCGGCCAGATCGCGTTCGAGTTTTTCTAGATCGGCTTGGCGCGTGTACATCATGTGGCCGGCATCGTAGTAGTGGTGTTCCACGCGCGCCAGCACTTCGGGCGGCGCATCGAGTTGCGCCAGCGACCAATCGCTGGCGCTGTACGGCGTGCCGAGGTCGTAGCGGCCGCTGGCGGCGAAGACGCGCAGATGTGTGTTGCGGCGCAACGCGCGGGACAGATCGGCGCTGGTCGAGCAGAAGGCGTTGCCGAGCGCCTCGCCGCGGTTCCAGTTCCAGGCCTTGTTCGTGTCGATGTTCAGCAATTCGTAGCGCTGCGTCTCGGCCAGGCCGAGCGACTCACCGAAATAGGCCAGCGTGGCCATGGCGTAGGGCGCGGCGATGGACTCGATGCCCGGATCAAACTCGAACTCGCGCCCGCGCTGCGCGGCAAGCGGGCCGGTGACGCGCGCATCGAGGCGGCCGACTTGTTTGCCTTGGTCGCGCAGCAGCTCGAAGAAGAAGCAGCGGTCGCTGATGCGCAGGTTTTGCGCTTCGACCAACGCTGGCGGCAAGCCTGTGAGTTCAGCGAGGCGTTTGGCGACGCGCTTGCGATCGTTCGCTCCGAGCCGCGCGCCAGTATGCAGCGCGCGCAGGTAGTCCTCTTCGACAAAGGCCTCGGCCGCAGCGCGCGCCGCCTGCGACGACGCACCGAGCGCGCCCTTCAGCTTGCCGTGGTACTGCGCAACGTTGGCCAGGCCAGGCAGGAAGGTCGCGTAGGGCAGGTCGTTCGTTGACGCGAAGACGAGGCTCTGCAAATCCATCGCGCACGAAACGAGGATCACGCCTTCAAGCGCCACGAACGCACTGAGCAGCGAATCCGCCAGCGCCGCGCCGCGCGTCGTGCCATAGCTCTCGCCGGCGAGATAAACCTTTGAGCCCCAGCGCTTGTGGCGGGTCAGCCAGCCGCGCATCACTTCGGTCAATGCGTCCACATCGCCATCGACCGAGAACAATGTCTTGCGCGCTTCATCGCCCGCGGCGATCGACCAGCCGGTGTGCGGTGGATCGATGAACACCAGGTCGAAGTGCGCCAGCCAGGTCAGCGGGTTGTCGGTCACCGCGTAGGGCGATGTTGGCCGGCTGCCGTCGTCGGGCACGACGACGCGTTTGGGTCCGAGCGCGCCGAGGTGCAGCCACACCGACGACGATCCCGGCCCGCCATTGAAGGCGAAGCACACCGGTCGCGTGGCGGCGGTCGCGCCTTCGAGCTCATACGCCGTCGTGAAAATCGCAGCTTCCGGTTCACCGCGCTCGTTGCCGAACGCATGCTTGACGACCGGCAGGTACTCGCAGGTGGCGAGGTAGGCGAGTTTGTCGCCCTTTGCGGTCTTGACGCTGCCCTTGGAGACGACGGGAGATTGCGCCAGCCGCCCTTCGACGGCCTTTTTTTCGCGCTCCTTCTTCGCCTCGTCTTCCGGCTTTTTGACGTTTTCGTCGGCCATGGCGTGGTGGGGTTTAAAGGGAGGGCGCAGTGTAGAGGGGACAATGCGGGTGTGAACACTGCTGTCCTCTCGCCTCCTGCGCCTGCGCGCGCCCTTACCGGCTACCGGCCGTTCTGGGCCAAGCGCTTCGGCCCGGCACCGTTTTTGCCGATGAGCCGCGCCGAAATGGAGGTGCTCGGCTGGGACGCTTGCGATGTGATCATCGTCAGCGGCGATGCTTATGTCGATCACCCGAGCTTCGGCATGGCAGTGATCGGACGGGTGTTGGAAGCGCAAGGCTTTCGCGTCGGCATCATCGCGCAGCCGGATTGGAACGACCTCGAATCGTTCCGCTCGCTCGGCCGGCCGACGCTGTTCTTCGGTGTGGCGGCCGGCAACATGGATTCGATGATCAACCACTACACGGCCGATCGGAAGATCCGCAGCGACGATGCCTACACGCCCGGCAACGTCGGCGGCAAGCGGCCCGATCGGGCGACGCTGGTCTATACGCAGCGCGTGCAGGAAGCGTTCAAGGACGTGCCGATCGTCATTGGTGGCATCGAAGCCAGCCTGCGACGCATCGCGCACTACGACTACTGGCAGGACAAGGTGCGGCGCTCGGTGCTGGCCGACAGCAAGGCCGATCTGCTGCTCTACGGCAATGCGGAGCGGGCGATCGTCGAGATTGCGCACCGGCTGGCGAAGAAGCAGCCGATCGAAACCATCACCGATGTCCGTGGCACGGCGTTCATGGTGCGTGATGCGCATGCGCCGCAGGGCTTCATGGAGATCGATTCGACCGACGTTGATCTGCCGGGACGGATCGATGATCACATCGATCCGTACCTGACGACGAGCGAGGCTGCTGCATCGCAGGGCCAGTCGTGTGCAAAGGAAGAAAGTGCCACGCCGATCGCGATGCCGGTCTCGCGCAAGACCGGCGCCGTGAAGATGCCGCCACGCGACAAGACGGTGATCCGCATTCCGGCCTACGAGCAGGTCAAGTCCGACGCCGTGCTCTACGCGCACGCCAACCGCGTGCTGCACCTCGAGACGAATCCCGGGAACGCGCGCGCGCTGGTGCAACGCCACGGCGAGCGCGACGTCTGGATCAACCCGCCGCCGATCCCGCTCGCCACCACCGAGATGGATCACGTCTTCGACCTGCCGTATGCGCGCAGCCCGCATCCGCGCTACGCCGACGAGACGGGCGGCCACGACGGCCCGACGAAGATTCCCGCGTGGGAAATGATCCGCTTCTCCGTCAACATCATGCGCGGCTGTTTCGGTGGCTGCACCTTCTGCTCGATCACCGAACACGAAGGCCGCATCATCCAGAGCCGCAGCGAAGACTCGATCATTCGCGAAATCGAAGACATCCGCGACAAGGTCAAGGGCTTCACCGGCGTCGTCAGCGACCTCGGCGGCCCGACGGCCAACATGTGGCGCATCGGCTGCAAGAGCCCGGAGATCGAGGTCGCGTGCCGCAAGCCGAGTTGCGTCTATCCCGGCATCTGCTCGAACCTGAACACCGACCACGGCCCGCTGATCAAGCTCTATCGCCGCGCGCGGGCGTTGCGCGGTGTCAAGAAGATCCTCATCGGCAGCGGCCTGCGCTACGACCTCGCGGTGCAGTCACCGGAGTACGTGAAGGAGCTGGTCACGCACCATGTGGGCGGCTACCTGAAGATCGCGCCCGAGCACACCGAAGGCGGGCCGCTGTCGAAGATGATGAAGCCCGGCATCGGCAGCTATGACCGCTTCAAAGATCTGTTTGAGAAGTTCAGCGCGGAGGCCGGAAAGAAGCAGTACCTGATCCCGTACTTCATCGCCGCGCATCCCGGCACCAGCGACGAAGACATGATGAACCTCGCCTTGTGGCTGAAGAAGAACGGCTTCAAGGCCGACCAGGTGCAGACCTTCTACCCGTCGCCGATGGCCACGGCAACGGCGATGTACCACACGGACCTGAACCCGCTCAAGGGCATCAGCCGCAATCCGCAGCGCGCCGAGAGGGTCGATGTCGTGCGCGGCGATCGCCGCCGGCGTCTGCACAAGGCCTTCCTGCGCTGGCACGACCCGAACAACTGGCCGCTGCTGCGCGACGCATTGAAGACGATGGGCCGCGCCGACCTGATCGGCAACGGCAAGCACCACCTGATCCCGACCTACCAGCCTGCCACCGATGGCGGCTACGTGAGCGCGCGACGCAAGAACTCGACGCCCGCCAAACCCGGGAAGGGCAGGCTGCTGACCCAGCACACCGGATTGCCGCCGCGGCCTGGAACCAAGCCGGCCAAGGGGAAGCCCTGAGAATTTGTGAGCGACAATTTGTCGTCCCAACTTGACCAAGCGCGTTGGGTGATGACCGGCAAACTCCTGCCGCCCGGGCCGCGCGGCCTGTTCAACTCGCGCAAGAAACCCACCCCTGAGGAGAAGCTTCCATGATCAAGCGTTTGATGGCCGCCTTGATGGCCATGCTGGCCGCAACGGCATTTGCCGCGGTCGATGTCAACAAGGCCACCGCCGCCGATCTGGATGGCATCAAGGGCATAGGCCCGGGCATCTCGGCGAAGATTCTCGACGAGCGCAAGAAGGGCAACTTCAAGGACTGGAACGATCTCGTCGAGCGCGTCAAGGGCATCGGCGACGCCAACGCCGCCAAGTTCTCCGCCGAAGGCATGACCGTCAACGGCTCTGCGTTCAAAGGTGTGGCTGCAGCCCCCACCGCCAAGAAGGAAGACAAGCCGACAGCGGCTGCTGCCCCCGCCGCACCTGCAGCGAAGAAGGAGGACAAGCCGATGGCTGCACCTGCCGCGGCGACTGCCGCGGCCAAGCCTGCCGCTGCCGACAAGAAGGACGCCAAGGCCAAGGCCGAAGACACTGCCGCGGCGCCGAAGAAGTAGTCGCGCGCTGTTCGCTTCGAGCCAACGCCCCGCTGATCGCGGGGCGTTTTGCTTTCTGGAACCATCAGGGAAGGCCCCAAGCAAGGCCCGACGCGTCTGGCGCGTAATCGACATACCCCAAACCAAGGAGATCACCCATGCGACTGTTTCCCCTCGTTGCGTTGAAGTCCACCGCCGTTGCGGTTCTGTTCGCCGGCTGCGCGGCGCCGCCGAGCGGCGCGCCAATGGCCACGGCCGCCGGGCCGATGAGCTTCTTCATCACCAGCGTGGGCAGCGGCAAAGGTGCCGATCTGGGTGGCATGGCGGGTGCTGATGCGCATTGCCAGAAGCTGGCTGCGGCCTCTGGCGCGGCGGGGGCGGGCGCCAAGTCCTGGCGCGCCTACCTGAGCGTCGCGCCGACCTTCGCCTCGCAGGCGGCGCCGGCGGTGCCGGCGGTCAACGCGCGCGACCGCATCGGCAACGGACCGTGGTTCAACGCCAAGGGCCAGATGATCGCGCGCGATGTCGCCCACCTGCACAACGGCAACAACATCAGCAAGGACACTGCGCTCGACGAAAAAGGCGGCGTCATCAAGGGCCGCGGCGACACGCCGAACGAACACGACATCCTGACCGGCTCACGCGCCGACGGCACCGCCTTCGCACCGCAGCAGGACACCACGTGCAAAGCCTGGACCAGCAGCGCCGCCGAGGGCTCGGCCATCGTCGGCCACCACGACCGCATCGGCCCGCTGCCCGAGAACTGGGCCAAGTCCTGGAACTTCTCGCACCCGTCGGTCGGCTGCAGCCAGGAGGCCTTGATTCGCACCGGCGGTTCCGGTCGCTTCTATTGCTTCGCCACGAACTGATCACTGCATCCAGGACGGCCGCTGCTGCGTAGCAGTTTGCGGCTTCTTGCCGCAACAAAGGAGTAGGTGATGAGCAAGTCTGTGGGGCGTCGCGCGGCGCTGGTGTTGGGTGTGGGTGTCGCTTGTGTCGCGGTGGGTCAGACGGCGCTGGTCCCTCCGGGGCCGAACAAGGTGGCGTTTCCGCAAGACTGGGCCAAGGGCACGATGTACGCCACTGTGGATCGGCCCGACACCAAGCAGTACCGCGAGTTCTACACCACGCCGGATGTGATCGAGGCCGTGCGCGCAGGCAAGCCGGTGCCGGACGGCGCGGTGCTCACGTTGGCGGCCTACATGGCGCAGGTCGATGCCAATGGCGTGCCCTTGAAGGATGCCAACGGCCGCTTCCTCAAGGGAAACCTCGCCGCGGTCAACGTGCAGCAGAAGAAGAAGGGCCATGGCGACGACATCCCGGCGGCCATCCGCAACGGCGACTGGCAATACCAGTCGTTCACGCCAGACGGCAAGCCCAACGATAAGGCCAACCTGACAGCTTGCTATCAGTGTCACCTGCCGTTTGCGAAGGATGAATTCCTGACCAACTTTGCCAAGTTGAAGGGCACGTTCCCGAGTTCGGCGCAGGTGGCGCTGAAGAGCGGCGCGGCCGATGTCTCGATCACGGGCTTCTCGTTCGGCCCGACGACGCTCAAGGTCGTCGCCGGCGAAAAGGTCACCTGGACGAACGCCGACGACACACCGCACCAGGTGACGCTGGTCGGCGCCGACGGCAAACGCAGCGAGGTCATGTTGAAGGGCCAGAGCGCGACGATGCAGTTCGACGCCGCCGGCAACATCGCCTACATCTGCGGCCTGCACCCGACGATGAAGGGCACCGTCGAGGTCGTCGCCAAGCAATAGCCTGGCTTGACCGTCAATCGACGAGTCGCAGCGCCAACACGCGGCCGCTGGCCGCGTCGATCGCGCACTGATAGCGGAAGTGCGCGCTGAGGTCGGAGCTGGGTTGCGGCTGCGCAGTGCCCTGGCCTTCGAGCTTGGCGGTGCCGGCGCTGTCCTGGATCAGCGAGCGCGTGTCGGTGTTGAACGCGATCCGGCCGACGTTCGGCCAGCGGCGCTTCAGGGCTGACGCGGCGGCCGACTCGCAGACGGCTGGCGAGATCTGGCTCAGGTCCGGCTCGACGGTGCGCACCGGCGCTGCGGCCGCACGCTCGTCCGACGGTGCAGCGTCACGCAGCACCACGCCCGCCACGCTGTTGGCGCGTGTGTCGTAGGTGCAGCTGTAGGTGAAGGTGCGGGTATTGCCGCCCGAACGCGCGCGCCCGGCGCCGCGCAGCAGCAGATCGCCACCGTCGGCGCTGCCGGGCAGGGCGGCCGGTGGGGCGTTGAAGCTGACCTCGGCCGCAGCGCCGCGGGCGTTGCGCAGCGTTGCCCGCACCGACAGCTCGCAGGCTTGGACCGCGCTGGCCGCCGGCAAGCCATTGGCTGCACGCGCTGCCGCCGCCCCTGCGGGTGCTGAGGCCGTGCCCGCAGGGGCGGCGGCGGTCTGTGCCGACGCTGTCGTAGCGGCGGTCAGCGCAACAAGAACCCAACTCGTGGCGGCGGCGATGGTCTTCATGGCCGCAGTGTAGGCCGCGGCCAGCCGCCTGCGCAGCGCCTATTTGGTGGGTGTGCCGTCGGTCACGGCTGGCGGCACCGGCAGGCTGCCCCAGAGCTGTTTCAGGCGCTCGTCGCGACCGCAGCCGTTGCGGTAGTACTTGTATCGCACCGGGTTCTTCTTGTAATAGTCCTGGTGATAGTCCTCGGCGGCGTAGAACGGTCCGGCCAGGGTGATCTCGCTGACCACGGGCTCTTTGAAGGGCTTGGTCTTTTCGAGCTTGGCCAGCGAGGCTTTTGCTGTGGCCAGCTGTTGCCCGTCGAGCACGAAGATGCCGCTGCGGTACGGCGAGCCGGCGTCACAGAACTGACGGTCTTTGGTCGTCGGGTCGATCGTGCGCCAGAAGTACTCGACCAGTTGGTCGTAGCTGACGACCTTCGGGTCGTAGACGAGTTCGACGGCTTCGGTATGGCCTGTGGTCTTGGCCGAGACCTGTTCGTAACTCGGGTTGGCGACCTTGCCGCCGATGTAGCCCGAGGTCGTCGACTTGACGCCGGGAACCTTGTCGAAATCGGCCTCGACGCACCAGAAGCAGCCGCCGGCGAACGTCGCCTTGGCCAGGCCTGCCGGGGCAGGGCCGGTGGCCGTGCTTTGCGCTGCAGCCGAGGCCAGCATCAGCGTCGTGGCCGCAGCAATCAACAGGCGTTTCATGCGGCCCCCGCCACGAACTTCAGCGCCACGCCGTTGTTGCAGTAGCGCAGGCCACTTGGCTTGGGTCCATCGTCGAAGACATGGCCGTGGTGGCCACCGCAGCGCGAGCAGTGGTACTCGGTGCGCGGCAGCACATGCTTGAAGTCGCGCTTCGTGCCGAACACGCCGGGCAGGGTCGTGAAGAAGCTCGGCCAGCCGGTGCGACTGTCGTATTTCATCTGGCTGGAGAACAGGGCCAGGTCGCAGCCGGCGCAGTGGAATGTGCCTTGCCGCTTCTCGTCGTTGAGCGGGCTGGTGAACGCGCGCTCGGTTCCTTCTTCGCGCAGCACGTTGTACTGGGCCGGTGTAAGCCGCTTCTTCCACTCGGCATCGGTCAGCACAAGCG
>JANOEG010000429.1:0-10406 GCA_031413095.1 Burkholderiales bacterium
GGGCGGTCTGCGCGTCGCCGGGCTCGGCACCGCGCCGGCGCATGGCCTGAAGCGCGGTGTCGTCGTCAACATCGACGCTACGGTGCAATCGATCCAGCAGGCCTTGAAAGAGGCCGAGATGATGGCCGACTGCAAGATCACGCGCGTCTACACCGGCATCACCGGCAGCCACATCCGCGGCCAGAACTCGACCGGCATGGTGATCGTGCGCGACAAGGAAGTGACGCCGACCGATGTGGCGCGCGTGGTCGATACCGCCAAGGCGATCAACATTCCGAACGACCAGCGCTTGCTGCTCGTCGAGCCGCAGGAGTACGTGATCGACGGCCACGAGGTCAAGGAGCCGGTCGGCATGAGCGGCGGCCGGCTGGAGGTCAAGGTCCACCTGGTGACCGGTGCGCAGAGCGCGGCCGAGAACATCATCAAGTGTGTGCGCCGCTGCGGCCTCGAAGTGGAGCATCTGGCGCTGAACCCGAGTGCTTCGAGCGCCGCGGTGCTGACCACCGACGAAAAAGAACTTGGCGTCGCGCTGGTCGACATCGGCGCCGGCACGACCGACGTGCAGATCTACACAGGAGGATCGGTGCGCCACACCGCGGTGATCCCGATCGCCGGTGACCTGATCACCAGCGACATCGCGATGGCGCTGCGCACGCCGACCAAAGACGCCGAAGAGATCAAGGTCGGCTACGGCGTGGCCAAACAGCTGCTCGCCGATCCGGCCGACAACCTCGAAGTGCCGGGCCTGGGCGATCGCGGGCCGCGGCTGCTTTCCAGGCAGGCGCTCGCGGGCGTGATCGAGCCGCGCGTCGAAGAAATCTATTCGCTCGTGCACCAGGTGATCCGCGAGTCGGGCTTCGAGGAGTTGTTGTCCTCGGGCATCGTCATCACCGGCGGCACAGCGGTCATGCCAGGCATGGTCGAGCTGGGCGAAGACATCTTCTTGAAGCCGGTGCGTCGTGGCAACCCGACGTATCCCGGCGCATTGCACGACATGGTGGCCAACCCGCGTTCGGCCACGGTGATGGGTTTGCTCGAGGAGGCGCGGCTGTCAAGGCTGCGCGGGCACAAAGCCGCGGCGCAGGCAGGGTCGGTCAAGACCTTTGTCGGCCGCGCGAAGGATTGGTTCTTGGGAATTTTCTAGGTTCATTGATCGAGAGCCCGGCGAGGCTCGGTTTTCTTGTTTTCTTTTTTGGACGGCAACTGCTTCATTCACTTTAGGAGAGACACCATGGCGATCGAGATGATTGAGGAATTCGAACAAGGCACGCGCATCAAGGTGATGGGCGTCGGCGGCGGCGGTGGCAACGCCGTCGAGCACATGATCTCGCGCGCTGTGCAGGGCGTCGAGTTCATCTGCGCCAACACCGACGCGCAGGCCTTGAACCGCAGCAGCGCGCACAACGTCATCCAGCTCGGCCATTCGGGCCTGGGCGCGGGCGCCAAACCGGAAGCCGGCAAGCTGGCCGCTGAAGAAGCGATCGACCGCATCCGCGAGGCGATCGATGGCGCGCACATGCTGTTCCTGACCGCCGGCATGGGCGGCGGCACCGGCACTGGCGCGGCGCCGGTGATCGCGCGCATCGCCAAGGAGATGGGCATCCTGACGGTGGGTGTGGTCACCAAGCCGTTCGACTTCGAAGGCAACCGGCGCATGAAGTCGGCCGAGATCGGCGTGGCTGAGTTGGAAGCCAACGTCGATTCGCTGATCGTGGTGTTGAACGAGAAGCTGCTCGAAGTGCTCGGCGACGACGTGACGCAAGAAGACGCCTTCGCGCATGCCAACGACGTGCTGCGCAACGCCGTCGGCGGCATCAGCGACGTCATCCATGTGCCGGGGCTGGTCAACGTCGACTTTGAAGACGTCAAGACCGTGATGAGCGAGCCGGGCAAGGCGATGATGGGCACGGCGCAGGCCGGCGGCCCGGACCGCGCTACGAAGGCCGCTGAAATGGCCGTGGCCTGCCCGTTGCTCGAAGGCATCGACCTGTCGGGCGCGCGCGGCGTCCTGGTGCTGATTGCGGCGGCGAAGAGCAACTTCAAGTTGTCCGAGTCGCGCAACGCGATGAACACGATCCGCCGTTACGCCGCCGACGACGCGCATGTGATCTACGGCACTGCGTACAACGACACGCTCGGCGACCAGCTGCGCGTCACCGTCATCGCCACGGGCCTGTCGCCAGCGCACCGCAAGCAGAGCACGCCGATCCAGGTCGTGCACAGCGCGCCGGTGCAGCGCACCGGCACCGACAACCTGCCGATCATGAGCGCGATGTCGCACCAGCCCCAGCAGGTGCCGCAACAGCAGCAGCCGCAAGGCACGGGTCAGGACTACAGCCAATTGGCGACGCCGAGCGTGTGGCGCAATGCGCGCACACAGGCCGCGGCGAAGGTCGATGCGCTGGCCAGCAATGGCATGGACGAGATCGAGATCCCGGCGTTCCTGCGCAAGCAGGCGGATTGAGCTTACTTGTCGAGGTGATTGAAGCAATGTCCCGCGGCCGCTCTCCGGCTGCGGGACAATTCACCATGCTTCAGCAACGTACCCTCAAATCCATCACCCGTGCGGTGGGCTTGGGTGTGCACGGCGGGCAGAAGGTCGAGCTGACCTTCAGACCGGCGCCGGCAGACAGCGGCATCGTCTTTCGCCGAGTCGATCTGCCGCAACCGGTGAACATTCCGGTGTCGCCTGAGACGGTCAGCGACACGCGCATGGCCACCACCATCAGCCCGGGCGGCGACCCTGGTGGGCCCAGGGTGCAGACCATCGAGCACCTGCTGTCGGCCTGTGCGGGCCTGGGCCTGGACAACCTGGTCATCGACATCAGCGGCGAAGAGGTGCCGGTGCTCGATGGCTCGGCGGCGAGCTTCGTCTACCTGCTGCAAAGCGCCGGCATCGAATTGCAGAACGCGCCCAAGCGTTTCATCCGCGTCAAGAAGACAGTGGAAATCCGCGAAGGCGACGGCGCGGCGCTCAAATGGGCTCGGCTCGAACCGCACGACGGTTATGTGCTGACCTTCGAGATCGAGTTCGACCACCCGGCGGTCACCGCCAGCGGTCAGCGCGTGTCCTTCGACATGGGCTCGGGCCGCTACAAACGCGACATCGCGCGCGCCCGCACCTTCGGTTTTTCAAAGGACGTGGAAGCAATGCGCGCCCGTGGCCTGGGCCTGGGCGGCAGCATGGACAACGTCATCGTGCTCGGCGACACGCGCGTCTTGAACGAAGGTGGCCTGCGCTACGACGACGAGTTCGCCAAGCACAAGATCCTCGACGCCATCGGCGACCTGCATGTCGCCGGCAAGCCGATGCTCGCTCACTACACGGCCTACAAGAGCGGGCATGCGTTGAACAACAAGCTGCTGCGCAAGCTGCTCGCGGATCGTGAAGCCTATGACATCGTCAGCTTCGACGATGCACGCGATGCGCCGGCCGGCTTTTCCGAGCTGGCACCGGCGTGGTGATCTTGATGTCGGCCCCCGAGACGCCTGCGGCGTCGCCCCCCCGAGGGGGGGTGTTTGCCTTGGGACGGCCCGGCGGCGAACTGCGCGCATGCTGATCCTTCGCCTCGTCTTCGGTTTGCTGCTCGCGGCGGGCCTCATCAGCTTTGCGATCTATGTGGCCACTGGCAACCCGGTGTGGCGTCAGCGCGGTCTGGTCATCATCAAGTGGACGGTGATTGCCGGGCTGGGCGCTGCGGCGATCCTCGTGCTCGAACGATTGGCCGTGATGCTGTGACGAGGAGGAGGAAGCAGCCTTGAAATACTTCTACTGGACGATGGCCGTGCTGACGATCAGCACCTTCATTCCGTCGGCGTTTTTCGTCGTGCTCTACGCGGCCACCGGCGAAGAGGGCTGCATGCGCCGCGCGAAAACGCTGTGGCGATTTGCAAAGTTGTTCGGGCTGCTCGGCTTCAACGTTGGCATCTGGGGCCACGTGGTCGTGGCGATCTGGCAGATGATCTTCTGAGGCGCTTGTCGCGCGTCAATAGACCCGGCCTTTTCTGAACTGCGCATGCTGCCTTCGCGCCAGCGGTGCCACGCGCTCCAGCGCCGCCATCGACGCGCCCGCATGCGCATGCGTGATCGCGATGCCGCGCGCATCGGCAGCGTCGGTGCCGGGCGCTGCGCGCAACGAGAGCAACCGCGTCACCATCGCCTGGACCTGTTCCTTTTTCGCGTGCCCGCTGCCTACGATGGACTTCTTCATCTGCAGCGCGGTGTACTCGGAGACGATCAGCTCCTTCGACACCAGCGCCGCGAGCGCGGCGCCGCGCGCCTGGCCGAGCAGCAGGGTGCTCTGCGGGTTGACGTTGACGAAAACGATCTCGACGGCGGCGCACTGCGCTTCGTAGCGCTGCGCGACTTCACAGACGCCTTCGAAGATGATCTTCAGGCGCGCCGGCAAGTCGCCGCGATCGACCGCCGCGGTCTTGATCGTGCCGCTGGCGACGTAGCGCAGGCGCGGGCCGTCGCACTCGATGACGCCGAAGCCGGTGGTCTGCAGGCCGGGGTCGATGCCGAGGATGCGCATGTGTTGCTCCGTTGAACCAGGTTCTGGCTAGCCTGAAATCAAGGAGCGACTAAGGCATGAATCGACGTGCCATCCCAGGATCCAAGGACAGCAAGACTCTCATCTTGCAAAAATGCAAGGTCTGAGGGGAACTTGGCAGATACGGAAAGTCGTTCTTCCAAAGTGGTTGCTTCGAAGACAACAAAGCGCCCTTTCTCTACCGCCCCTATCAGTCGCCCGTCGCTGGACCAGCGCATTGAGTTGCCGGTTCCGCCGACCTCCAATCTTCTCTGGGCAATTGATACTCCTTCGATTGTCCGTATCGACAACTCCAACCATGGAGAGTTGTCGGCACACCCGATCACCGCGATCCGATCACCTCCAGGGGATAGGCGGGACGTTTTGACATGCTTTTGGTCGAGCGTGAACACTGTCAATGGCTCGCGCAATGGCCAGTTCCACAGACTCAGGTAGGAGCGTCCAGGCAAGTCGTCCTCCTTACGAGCCCTTGGTTGGTGCAGCATCAGCCAAATCTGACCACTTTGGTCATGCGACACGTCGCGGACCATCTCACCCGGAAACTCGCGTTCAAACTCGACGGTATTGCCTATGGCTTGTCGAACTCGCACGAATCCTTTCCAGGATCCATCAACGAGATAGCGACCGCAGGGCGAAAAGCCGACGCCGCAGCCTTCGCCTTCGCGTTGATTCTTGTGAGCGTGCAGGGCAACGCCTGTCTTTGGATCAAGAACCACCAGTTCTCCTGATGTGCTCTTCACGGCCAGCATTGAGGCGTCGTCACTGAAGGCGATGTCGCTCGGATGGGCAAATGGGTGCCACGCGCCGAACTTTTCTCGAGTACACAGACTGCCCACAACGACATTTCGCCCGATGCTCGCTATCAGCGACCGGTCCTTGGATACGGCCAACCGAAAGCAGCTCGGGCGTCTGAGCCATAGCGGTGCCGTCAATTTTTTGCCACTCAGTCTGACAGCACAGCTCGGCATGTTTCGTGACGGCATGGGTTGATTACACCTTGAAGTACCAGCGCACCGAGTGAAAGAACACCGGCGCCGCAAAACACAGCGGCGCGATGCGGTCGAGCAGCCCGACCGCGCCGGTCACGCCCGCCTTGTTGCCCCATTGGTGCACACCGGCATCGCGCTTCAAGGCCTTCATCACGAACTCGCCGAGCATGCCGCAGGCGGCGGCGATGAAGGCCACGGCCAGCGCCTGCCCGGCCTTGAACGGCGTGATCCAGTACAGCGCGGCGCCGAACCACGCGGCGACGAAAGCGCCGATGAACCAAGAGCGGAACGAGAACGAGCGGCTGATCTGCCGCGCCAGCGGCCGCCGCCGCAGCCAGCGGCTGGAAAGCTCCTGCGCCAGTTGCGCGATGACGATGACGACGACGAGGAAGAACAGCAGGAAGGCGCCGCGCCCCTCGTACTTCTCGAACTCGAGCAGCAGCAGTGCCGGCGCGTGCGACAGGCCATAGATGCAGACGACAATGCCCCATTGGATCTTGGCGTTGCGCTCCAGGAAGCGGTGCGGGTCACCGGCCAGCGCGCTAACCACCGGCACGGCGAAGAAGACGTAGACCGGGATGAAGACGGTGAACAGATCGAAGCGGCGCAGGCCGACGATCAGGAACTGCAGCGGCAGCACGATGAAGAAGGCCAGGATCAGCGTGCGGTGGTCGCTGCGCCGCGTGTGTTGCAGCGTGATGAACTCGCGCAGCGCCAGAAAAGAGAACAGGCCGAAGAAGATCGTCGAGCCGATCGGCCCCGACAGCCAGGCCAGCCAGAACAGCACGGTGCCGACCCACAGCGCGCGCAGGTCGCGAATGAAACGCAGCCAGGTGTCGCTGACCTCGTCGTGCTTCTCACGCAGGCCGTACAACGCGGCGCCGAGCGTGATCAGCAGCAGCGCGCCGAATAGGATCAGGAACAGCAGGCCGACCTGCTCGTCGGGCGTCAGGCTTCGCAATGCGCCCATCAGGTCACTCGCGGACGAAGGCCGATGACGGCGCTGCGCGCACGGTCGAGGAACGAACGCTTCTCTTCGTTCGGCCCCAGCCTCATCGGCGCGCCGAACGTCACCGTGCACAGGATCGGCACCGGCACGACTTCGCCCTTGGGCATGACGCGCTGCACGTTGTCGATCCAGGCCGGCACGAGCTGCACGTCGGGGAACTGCTCGGCCAGGTGGTACAGCCCGCTCTTGAAGATCTGCGGGTCGCCCTTGTTGCTGCGCGTGCCTTCGGGAAAGATCACCACCGAGTCGCCCTGCCTCAACGCTTCGGCGAGCGGCTCCAACGGGTCCTGGTCGTCGGTGCGCTGCCGCGCCACATAGACCGCGTTGAAGACCTCGCGCGTGATCCAGTGTTTGAACGGGCTCGACGTCCAGTAATCCTTGGCCGCGATCGGTCGCGTCTTGCTGCGCAGATCTTTGGGCAGCGCGGCCCAGATCAGCACCCAGTCGAGGTGGCTCTGGTGGTTGGCGAAGTAGATGCGCTGCTCGGCGGTCGGCGGGCAGCCCTTCCAATGGCCCTGCGCACCCGTGATCAAACGGGCGATGAAGTTGAGCAGCAGGCCCATCAGGGCGGCGCGGGTCATTGGGAAGGCATCGTAGCCGCAGCAAACCTGATGCCGCATCGGGAGAAATAGGCTAGGGTCTGTCCATGGACACAGCCTCTGCCAAGCCCCACGTGATTGTCATCGGCGGTGGCTTCGCCGGCCTGTGGTGCGCGCGCGCGCTGGCTTCGGCGCCGGTGCAGATCACGCTCGTCGATCGTGCCAACCACCATCTGTTCCAGCCGCTGCTCTACCAGGTGGCTACGGCGGGTCTGTCGGCGGGCGACATCGCGGCGCCGCTGCGGCACATCCTTGCCGGTCAGCGCAATGTCACGGTGCGGCTGGGCGAGGTCACCGCCATCGACACCGCCGCCAAGGGCGTGTCGCTGGCCGACGGCCAGACGCTGACGTACGACTACCTGCTCGTCGCCAGCGGTGCCACCCATGCCTACCTCGGCCACGACGAGTGGGCGCCGCATGCGCCGGGGCTGAAGACGCTCGACGATGCGATGAAGCTGCGCCGGCGCATCCTGCTCGCCTTCGAGCATGCTGAAAACGCGCGCAGCGACGCTGAGCGCGACGCTTGGTTGACGTTTGCCGTTGTCGGCGCCGGACCGACCGGCGTCGAGCTGGCCGGCACCTTGGCCGAGATCGCGCGCCACACCCTCAGAAACGAGTTCCGCCACATCGACCCGGCCAAGGCGCGTGTGCAACTCATCGAAGCCGGGCCGCGCGCGCTGGCGACGTTTCCGCCCGTGCTGTCCGACAAAGCCGCGGCACAGTTGCAGCGCTTGGGCGTGCAGGTGCTCACCGGCAGCGCGGTGCAGCACATCGACGCGCAGGGCTACGTGCGCGGCGGCAAGCGCGTCGAGGCGAAGACGGTGCTGTGGGCGGCCGGCGTGGCCGCGTCGCCGCTCGGCGCGATGCTCGGCGCGCCGCAAGACCGTGCCGGCCGCGTGCAGGTGCAGCCCGATCTCACCGTGCCCGGCCTGCACAACGTCTTCGTCGCCGGAGACTTGGCCACACTGGCGCAAGCCACCGGCAAGCCGGTGCCCGGCGTGGCGCCCGCGGCCAAGCAGATGGGTGCGCATGTGGCTGCGCTCGTTCGCGCACGTCTTGCCGGCCGCCAGGAGGCGACGCCCTTCGTCTACCGCGACTGGGGCAACATGGCGACGATCGGCCGCATGGCCGCGGTGGTCGACATGCCGGGCGGCCTCAAGTTCTCGGGCGCGATCGCTTGGTGGTTTTGGCTGGCGGCGCACGTCTTCTTCCTCATCGGCTTTCGCAACCGGCTGCTCGTGCTGATGAACTGGGGTTGGGCCTACACGACCTATCAGCGGCATGCGCGCGTGGTCTTCGGCGCCGGGCTGTCGCGCGACGGTCCGCCGCTGCATGACATGCCGTTGCAAGGATCGCAGCTCGATCCCGCACAATTGGCTCCGCTGTCCACACAACAACAAGCGCAAAGATGAAGTGCCTTCACGCATGAAGCGGCGACAAATGGCCGCGGCCTTGGCCAGCGTGCCGCTTTTGCCGATGCTGGCCGCCTGTGCCAGCCGGCGCCAGGAAATTCCCGAACCGCCGGCACGCGCCGGCCAGCTGGTCGATCTCGGTGAGATCGCATCGACCAACCCCAAGCTGCTGCCGCGCCCCGTGGCCGTGTGGCTGCCGCCGGGCTACGACCGCGAGCGCTCGCGCCGCCATCGCGTGCTCTACATGCACGACGGCCAGAACGTGTTCGATTCGCGTACCGCGTCCGGCGGCGTGCCGTGGGGCGTGGACGAAACGCTGGCGGCGCTGATCGCGCTCGGCGATGTCACGCCGACGATCGTCGTCGCCGTCGGCAACACGGCGCAGCGCTGGTACGAGTACGCGCCCGAAGCGGCGCTGCGTGCGCTGCCGCCCGACGTGCGTGCTGCCGCCGACGCCGAGTACCCGCTGGCCGGCGCCGACCTGTCGGCTGACGCCTATGTGCGCTTTTTCGCCGATGAGCTCAAGCCGCAGATCGACCAGCGTTTTCGCACCTTGCCCTCACGCGCCAACACCTTCGTCATGGGCTCCTCCATGGGCGGCCTGGCCTCGTTGTATGCGCTCTGCCGGCGCCCTGACGTCTTCGGCGGTGCGGCTTGCATGTCCACGCACTGGCCGGTGACGCGCATCGTCGGCGTGCACGACAACCCCGGTGCGCCGCCGATGATCGCGCTGTCGGCGGCCATGCTCGGCTGGTTCGACGCCAACCTGCCGCGCGCCGGTGCGCACCGCTTCTATTTCGACCACGGGACGTCGGGGCTCGATCGCCTGTACGCTCCCTATCAGGCGCGCATGGACGCGATCGGCGCCGGCAAGGGCTATGTGGCCGGCAAGGACTGGATGTCGAAGGCCGCCCCCGGCGCCGATCACAACGAAGCGGCGTGGAACGCTCGCCTGCCCGCGGCACTGGGCTTCTTGCTGCGCACCTAGGGGCGTTCGAACCGCCAGCGCACCACACGCCTCAATGGCGGAAGTGGCGCACGCCGGTGAGCACCATCGCGATGCCGCGCTCGTCGGCGGCGGCGATCACTTCGCCGTCGCGCATCGAGCCGCCGGGCTGGATGACACAGGCGGCGCCGGCATCGACGACGACATCGAGCCCGTCGCGGAACGGGAAGAAAGCATCACTCGCCACCGCCGAGCCCTGTAGCGTCAGGCCGGCGTTGTGCGCCTTGATGCCGGCGATGCGCGCGCTGTCGATGCGGCTCATCTGCCCGGCGCCGACGCCGAGCGTCATGCCGCCGGCGCAAAAGACGATGGCGTTGCTCTTGACGAACTTGGCTACCTTCCAGGCGAACAGCAGGTCTTGCAGTTGCTGAGCGGTGGGCACCTTCTTCGTCACGACTTTCACCTCGGCCGCTTCGAGGTTCTTCGCATCGGCCGACTGCAGTAGCAGTCCGCCGCCGACGCGCTTCATGTCGAGCGCGTTCATCGCCCGTGACAGCGGCACTTCGAGCAGGCGCACGTTCTGCTTGGCGGCGAACACCTCGCGCGCCTGCGGCGTGATCTCGGGGGCGATCAGCACCTCGACGAACTGCTTGGCCACCTGTTCGGCCGTCGCGCCGTCGAGCGGCGCGGTGAAGGCGATGATGCCGCCGAAGGCCGAGGTCGGGTCGGTCTTGAAGGCCTTGGCATAAGCCTCGCCGACATCGGCGCCGATGGCCACACCGCACGGGTTGGCGTGCTTGACGATGACGCACGCTGCTACATCGGTGAAGCTCTTGACACACTCCCACGCTGCATCGGCATCGGCGATGTTGTTGTACGAGAGCTCCTTGCCTTGCAG
>JANOEG010000430.1:0-1727 GCA_031413095.1 Burkholderiales bacterium
TGATGCAGGCCTCGATCATCGTCACGCCCCGTTGCTGTTTGCCGATCAGGTGCTTGCTGCTGTTCATCTCGAGTTCCTCCGGTTGGTGTGGAAGGAACTCTAGGGATCGGGCTCTAGCAAATCGCTCCCCCTAAAGGGGGAGAACGGGGCAAATCGGGCCGGGACAAACCCGTTCACCCGCCGGTGGCGCTTGCACGCCGGATGGGGGGTGTAGGCAACATGAGTCGGGAAGCATGGCTTTCGCTTGGCCGCGGTATTGGTCAAGCCGCGCCATGTACATCGACGGCGCTTGCAGTTGCGTACACAGTGAGACGCAATGAGACTTGAATCAATGAACCCTCTGAACGGAGCGGGCTATGGAAACCACAAAAGTCGGCATACGCGAATTCCGCGCAGGGCTGGCCGAATACATCGCATCAGACAAACCTGTGGCCATCACTCGTCACGGTCAGACCGTAGGCATCTTCATCCCGACGCCCGGGGCACTGCAGGCCGACTTGCTGGCGCTTCAGCAGGCCAGCGCAAGGTTGACCGCAGCGATGCCTCTCAACGAAGGTGAGGTCGATGCGCTGGTAGCGGACTTCAAGGCGGAGCGTAGAGCGGCGCCACGACGCAAGCGGCGTTGAACCCGTGACCGCTCGCGCCATCGTCCTCGACGCCAACATCCTGGTGAGGGCGGTGCTCGACAGCCGCGTGCCGGAACTGCTGGCCGCCCACGCCGCGCAAGCGACGTTCCGCTCAAATCGCGGCGAGCCGCGCCTGATCTACGCCGTTATTTCGACGTATTCGACTTGACTTGAGGGAGCCGGAACGGGGTGCCCGTCCTCGCGCATGCCTTCCAAGTGAAAAGCGATGGCTTCTCGAATCTCGGCTTCGACCTCAGCGACCGTGGCACCCGTGGCGACACACCCCGGAAGATCTGGCACGTACGAGGAGTAGTTGCCCTCTGCCTTCTCGATAACGATTGCGTAACGCATATGACCCTCGCTACTTGAGACCGGCCTGCTTCAGGATGCTGTTGTACGTTCCGGGTGCGAGATCATCGCTCGGCTTGCCCGGCACGGTGACGCGGCCGACCTTGCTTTGATGCTTGAACTGGCGATGACTACCGCGCTGCGCGGCCAGGTACCAACCGTCGGACAGCAGCATACGAAGTACTTCACTAAATTTCACGCGCGAAGCATAGCAAGACCCATAGTTGCTCAGCGACGACGGCCGTAGTCAGCAGGGGGCGCAAGGCGCGCCTGCAACAGCCGGCGCGCAGGTGCGGACCCGGCCCATGATGTTGACCACGTTGTGCACCGCACGCCCGCTCTGCGGCACGGTGCAGACGGTGCCTGCCGGGCTGGTGGTGCCATTGGTTGGGTCGAACCGCAGCGACGACACGTTGGCCAGCACCTGCACCCCGCGCGACGCGTTGACGGTCTTCAGCGCCACGGCGTCGCCGTTGCAGACCGCCGGGCCGGCGCCGTCGCAAGCGCAGTCGGCGCGGCTGCCGGTGTGCACGACGTAGCAGCGCCCGGCCGCACCCTCGTAGAAGCTGACGCGCACGCCGTCGTTGCGCGAGACGGCTTCGCTGCGGGCAAACATCAGGTCGGTGCGGACTTCGGAGGACACGCCTTCGATGGTGCGCTTGTTCAGACCGTCCTTGAACGACGGCAGCGCGGTGCCGGCCAGGATGCCCGTGATTGCCAGCGTGATGCAGGCCTCGATCATCGTCACGCCCC
>JANOEG010000431.1:0-2787 GCA_031413095.1 Burkholderiales bacterium
TCGGCGCCATCGCGATCCCGCAGACGTTCTGGGCACGCACCTGGCAGCACCGCGCTGACGTGCCGATGCAGCCGGGTTCGGCGATGAAGCTCATCACCACCCTCGTGGCGCTCGACCGCCTGGGGCCGAACCACCGCGGCCGCACCGAGCTGCACACCCACGGCGCGATCGACAACGGCGTGCTCGACGGCGATCTGGTGCTCGTCGGCGGCGCCGATCCGGATTTCGACTTGCCTGCGCTGTGGCAGCTGCTGTTCGAGCTGCGCCAGCGTGGCGTGCACACCATCGATGGTGGCCTCGTGCTCGACCGCACGCTGTTCCAGCCGGCACGCATCGACCTCGGCCTGCCGCCGTTCGACGAGGCGCCGGAGTGGCCCTACAACGTGATCCCGGATGCGTTGATGTTGAACGGCCACCTGATCGGCCTGGCGCTGTCGTCCACTGAGAGCGGCGCGGTGACCGCCCTGCTCGCACCGCCGCTCGATGGCGTGGGCGTCGATGCCAGTGCACTGGCGCCCACCAGCACGGCCTGCGCCGATTGGGCCGAAGACTGGCTGCCACCTCGCCTGCGCGAAACCTCACCCGGCCAGTGGCGCATCGAGCTGCAAGGCGGCTTCCCGCGCCGCTGCGCAGCGCAAACGTCGCTGCAACTGCTCGACCGCAATGTGATCACCGAGCGCCTGGTGCGCGCGGTCTGGACCAGCCTCGGTGGGCGCTTCACGGCCGCGCCGGGCAGCGTGCGTGAAGCAGCGTTGCCCGCGAACGCGCAGCTCGTTGCGCAACACCGCTCGCGGCCCTGGGGCGAGGTGCTGCGCCACATGAACAAGGCCAGCGACAACGCGCAGACGCGGCTGTTGTTCCTGCAGCTCGGCGTGCCGGCGATGAGCACGGCCCCACAAGCCACCACGCTCGAACTCGCGCAGCGTGACGTGCAGCGCTGGTTCGACGAACACCGCATCGAACGCGATGGCCTGGTGATGGACAACGGCTCCGGCCTGTCGCGCAGCGAACGCATCGCGCCGCGCACCATGGCGCGCGCGATCGAGGTCGCGATCAACGGCAAGCACGCACCCGAGTTGCTGATGAGCCTGCCGGTGGCCGGCGTCGATGGCACGATGCGCCGCCGCCTGAAGGGCACGCCCGCAGAAGGCTGGGCGCGGCTGAAGACCGGCACGTTGAGGAACGTGACCGCGCTGGCCGGCACGGTGCGCGACACGCGCGGCGACACATGGGTCGTCGTCGCGATGATCAACCACGACGACGCGAGCAAAGGCCGGCCGGTGCTCGATGCGCTGATCGAATGGGTCGCGAACTCGGGCGCACGCTGGCGTTGAGCCTTCTCCCCACTTTGTCGGTTGACTCTTAGCGCAACCGCGTGCACAGTCGCGCTTTCGTTTTGTTCAACCCGCCACAGGAGGACGCGCAATGACCCATCTGAACCTTGCCCCTTCGCTGGCCTGCACCGCCGCCGCCTGATCGCGCGCGCCCACGCACCTAAGTGTTCGTGAGGCCATGACCGGCACCGGTCGCGGCAGCTAGCCAAAAGCTCTCCTCGTTTGCCGCAGTCGCTGCGGTATGGCTTTGCTTTGCTTCATCACGAACACACATGATCGAACTGATTGATCTCGAACGCCTGCGCGCCATTGGATTGGCGCCCCGGCTCCTTTCCTCGCTGCCCGAAGTGCACGCCGACGACACGCTGATGCGCGTCGTCGAGGTGCAACGCGACAGCGTCATGCTGCACGACGGCGTGCAAGCCGAGCGCGCGCGCATGCTGCCGGCCTTGTACGCCGAGTTGAATAACGACGCGCTGGCCGTCGGCGACTGGGTCTATGCGCGGCGCAACCCGCTGGCCGAATGGTGGGTGCACGCGCGCGTACCGCCGGCCAACCAGATTGCGCGCCGCCTGCACGACGGCCGCGACAAGGTGACGCGCGTCGTGCTCGTCGCCAACATCGACACGGTGCTGATCGTCATGGGCCTGGACCATGACTTCAACCCGCGCCGGCTGGAGCGCTATCTCGCCTTCACGCGCCTGGCACGCGTCGGCGCGGTGGTCGTGCTGACCAAGGCCGATCTGGTGAGCGACGACGAGCGCGCTGCGCGCGAGCATGAGGCCCTGTCGCTCGTGCCGGCCGACGTGGCCGTGCTCGCGGTCAACGGCCAGTCGGCGCAAACGGCGTCAGCGCTCGAGCCCTGGCTCAGCGCAGGGCAGACGTTGGTGGTGGTCGGCTCCAGCGGCGCCGGCAAGAGCACGCTGACCAACACGCTGATCGGCGCCGACGTGCAGGACACCGGCGGCCTCCGGCGTGGCGACGGCCGCGGCCGTCACACGACGACCGTGCGTTCGCTGCACGCGCTGCAAAGCGGCGCCTGCATCATCGACACGCCAGGCCTGCGCACGCTGCGCCTGGACGCGGACGCCGGCGACGTGGTGCAGGCCTTCGACGACATCGCCCGCCTGGCGCCGCAATGCCGCTTCCGCGATTGCCATCACGAAGGCGAGCCCGGCTGCGCGGTCCGCGACGCACTGGAGCCGGCTCGGCTGAAGAACTTTCACAAGCTGCAGCGCGAGACGCAGCGCGATGCGATGAGCGCGCTCCAGCGCAAGGCGCTGATGGCGACGTGGAAAGCGCGCGGCAAGGCCGGCCGCGAGCGAGCGAAGGAGAAGAAGCGCGTGTAGTTCTACCGCGTGATCGACGAGCTCGAGATCACCGGCTGCCCCGGCGCGGCGAGCACGAAGATGCCGGGCAGACCCGCCGTCTCGAAGCCCAGGCTCGGGTTGGC
>JANOEG010000432.1:0-5017 GCA_031413095.1 Burkholderiales bacterium
GACAGATCCGGGCCGCTCGCCCAAGGCCGGCCGATGCCGCGCCAGCCGATCTGCGGCGCGCGGTGGTAGGGCGCGGTGATCAGCGCCAGCGGATCGGCGTCCTGCAGCACCTGCCAGTACTGCACGCGGGCGTAGGTCGTGGTGTCCATGCCGGCCACGCGCCAATCGCGTTCTGCCTCGGCCGACATCGGCAGCAGACGCGGCGTGAACGAGCGCAGCGGACTGCCGAAGTCTTTCCAATAGGCATCGTCAGAGACGCGCAGCCCCTCGTGCCGCCAGCGCCAGGTCCGGGCCACATCGCTGCCGAAGGCGTTGCCCTGCTGGCGCCACTTCAGCCCGCTGCGCGCAGCGTCGAAGACCCGGTCCTTCGGCAGCCAATGCCACAGCAACTCGCCCCCGTGCCTTGGCTCGAGGTAGCGCCCTTCGCTCAGCAGGCCGAAGCCGCGGCGCGTGTAAACGATCGGCGTGAATGTGGCATCGCGCTGAGGGGCAATGTTCCAGTACCAGGGCACCCCGACCTCAAAGCCGCTCTTGCTGTCGAGGTTGAAGGTCGGCGGCAGCCAGCCCGACTTGCGCTGGTCGGTGAGAGGAAACGACAGCACGGGCGCGGCCAGGATCGGCACGCCGAGGAAGCGCAGCACGGCGCCCTCGGCGATGCCCTCGTTGGCCTCGAAGTCGAGCTTGACGCGGTCGGCGCTCATCAGCCAGGCCGGCATGCCGTCGCCGTTGCGCGTGCAACTGGTGTAATCAGCGCGTGTCAGCTGGGCGCGCTGGTCGTCGATGAAGTCGATGCGCTCGGCACGGCCTCCGGCCTGCGTGCGAGCAAAAAAGTACTCCGGCTTGGTGAACCAGCCTTCGAAGCGGCCAAGCGTGAGTGACAGCTCGGGGCCGGTGAACCAATTGCCGTCGAGGGTTTCGATGCGCACGTTGCCGCGCGCGCTGGCGCGGTCGGCGACGTTGTCGTATTCGATGCGGTCGCTCGACAGCGCGAGCCGCCCGCGCTTCAGCAGCACCTTGC
The DNA here is from genome assembly GCA_031413095.1 of Burkholderiales bacterium. Taxonomy (GTDB): domain Bacteria; phylum Pseudomonadota; class Gammaproteobacteria; order Burkholderiales; family Burkholderiaceae_C; genus CADEEN01. The sequence goes on from JANOEG010000432.1 coordinate 1,019, forward strand.
CCTCGGCGACGAAATCCAGATCCGGGCGTCCCCGCAACTCGTCCGCTTCGAGCGTCAGCGGCAATTGGCGTTCGTCAACGGGTGGCGTGGGCTGCGCGGTCGCACCCAGCGGCGCCAGCAGCAGAAGGGCAGTCAGCGCCAGAGGGTGACGACGAATCGGCATCGAAGAAAGAGCAAGGACGCTGGCATGGATTTGTAGAATGAATTATCAATGACAGACCCATTGCAGCCCGCCCCGGTCACTTGGGCCGACCCACAACGCAAAAGCGACTTCGAGCAGTGGCTCGCGCCCCTGGCTTTGCAGCACGGCTTGCGCACGGAAACTTTGCGCGCCGCATCGGCCGATGCGAGCTTTCGCCGCTACCTGCGCGTCGACGCCGGCAAGGGCGCCAGTCTGGTCGTCATGGACGCGCCGCCGCCGCTGGAAGACGTGCGGCCATTCGTCAAGATCGCGCAACTGATCCAGCAGGCGGGCCTGCACGGGCCGCAGGTGCTGGCTGCCGATGCGGCGCGCGGGTTTCTGCTGCTGACAGACCTCGGCCGCACGCTCTACCTGGAGGCGTTCGCCGACGCCAGCCCGAAGCAGACCGACACGCTGATGCGGGACGCCATTGCTGCGCTCGTGCAGTGGCAAAGCAAAGTGCCCGGCGACACGCTGCCGCCGTACGACGAAGCGATGCTGCGCCGCGAGCTGCAACTCTTCCCCGAGTGGTGTGTGGCCCGCGAGTACGGCGTGACGTGGAGCGAGCGTGAGCAGCAGACATGGCAACAGGTCAGCGATGTGCTGGTGCACAGCGCGCTGGCGCAACCTAGAGTGGCTGTGCACCGCGACTGGATGCCACGCAATCTGATGGTCTCCGATCCCAACCCGGCGATCCTCGACTTCCAGGACGCAGTGCATGGCCCGATCGCCTACGACGTGGCGTCGCTGTTGCGCGATGCGTTCTGGAGCTGGGATGAAGAGCGTGAGCTCGATTGGGCTGCGCGTTACTGGGACAAGGCACGCCGCGCGGCATTGCCGGTGGGCGACGACTTCGGCACGTTCTGGCGCGACGTGGAATGGATCGGCCTGCAGCGCCATCTGAAGGTGCTGGGCATCTTCTGCCGCTTGAAGCACCGCGACGGCAAGCCGAAGTATTCGAGCGATCTGCCGCGCTTCTTCGCCTATGCGACCAAGGTTGCAACGCGCTACCGCGAGTTGCGGCCGCTGCTGTCGCTGATCGAGCCGCTGTCAGGGATGAAGGCGGCGACGGCCTTTTCGATGCGCTGACGTGCACACAGGCCGGCCACGCGCTGTGCATTCGTGCACGGCCGCGCGGCCAACGTGAGCAGGCCGCGCCACAGAGGGCTGACGCAGCGCCTGGCCAGCGTCAAGATAGCTGGCAGCCGACCGATAGACACGGGGCCGAAGAGATCGAGCAAAGCCGCGCCCATGAAAATACTTCGTTCGCTCCCCGCGGAGGCGCGTACCCAGTTCTCCGTTTGGCTTGGCGCTGTATTGCTCGGCGTGATTTCGGTTGCAGCCGTCGTTGACCACGCGGCCGAGCATCTGCTGGAGATCGAGGCCGAACATGCGGCGCTCCAGTATGCGCAAACGCTGAGCGCGTCGGTGCCCGACCTCGAGGCCCTGCTCGCCGCGGGCGCGCCCACCAAGGCCGCATTGACCCAGCTGCAGCGCCTGCGTGGCGCCGGCGACATCTTTCGCTTCAGGCTCTATGACCGCGAAGGTCGCCTGAAGCTGGAGTCGGACTCGCTCGACTTGCCCGGCCTCGGTCTGACCGCGGGCCGCGTCGATGATCACGCAGGCGAACCCAGCGAGATCGTTCTCCAGTTGGTGACGTCAGGTCGAGCCCATGTTTCGCTCAACGAAGATGGCAAGGCAGACCGGCCTGCCATTTACTCCGAAGCCTTCGTGCCGGTGGTGCGCGGCGGTGTGACGCACGGCGTGATCGAGGCCCATGTTGACCAGAGCGCGCGCGCAGAGCGCATGCGCAGCGAGTTCCTGCTGGTCGGTGGTGTCGTCTCGCTGGTGCTGCTGGCTCTGGTGGGCACCGGTGCGTGGCAATGGAAGCGCCGTTTGACGGCACAGCAGAAAGTCGAGGACCGAGTGCGCTACCTGGCTGCGCACGATGTGCTCAGCGGCGCGCTCAATCGCGCCAGCTTTCACGAGATCCTGCGGCAGGCGGCGTGGCGGCACGACGCCGGTGGTGCGGGCTTTGCGGTGCTGTGCCTGGACCTCGACCGCTTCAAGGATGTGAATGACACGCTCGGCCACGCTGCCGGTGATGCCGTACTGCGCGAGGTAGCCCGGCGCCTGCGCGGCGTGCTGCGCCAAGGCGACGAGCTGGCCCGCCTCGGTGGCGACGAGTTCGCCGTGTTGCAGATGGGTGCGACGGAGGCCCACGACGTGGCGTCGCTGGCGCGGCGCGTCGTTGAGGCGCTGGCAGAACCCTACGAGGTGGGCTCCGGCGAGCAGGTCAACTGTGGCGCCAGCGTCGGCGCCGTCATTCATGGCATGGACGCGACCGACACCGACGAGCTGCTGCACAAGGCTGACCTGGCGCTGTACCGCGCCAAGCGCGCCGGCCGCGGCACGTTCAGCTTCTATGACGCGGCGCTGGACGACCAGATGCGCGAACGGCGGGCCTTGGCCAACGAGTTGCGCGCTGCTATCGGCACCGACCAGCTGTTGCTGCACTACCAGCCACTATATCTATCGGACGGCGCCACGCTGACCGGCTACGAGGCGCTCGTGCGCTGGCTGCATCCGAGCCGCGGCATGGTGCCGCCCAGCCAGTTCATCCTGTTGGCCGAGGATACGGGCCTGATCGATGTGCTGGGCACCTGGGTCTTGCAGGAGGCTTGCCGCCAGGCGGCGAACTGGCCAGCGCCGCTCTCCGTCTCGGTCAACCTGTCGGCCGCGCAGTTCAGGCGCGATGATCTGCTGCAGACGGTGGTCGCGGCGTTGGGCGAGGCGGGTCTGCCGCCGACGCGGCTGGAGCTCGAGATCACCGAATCCCTGTTGATGAACAACACCGAGCGCGTGGTGCGCACCTTGAGCGCGATCGGCGCGATCGGCGTGCGCATCGCGATGGACGACTTCGGCACCGGCTACTCGAGCCTGGCCTATCTGTGGCGCTTCCCGTTCGACAAGGTGAAGATCGACCGCGCTTTCACCAAGGGGCTGTCGGAGGATCCGAAGGTCGGCTTGATCGTGCGCTCCATCGTGTCACTGGCGCACGCGCTGCGCATCCGCGTCAACGCCGAAGGTGTTGAAACCGCGTCGCAGATGCGCGCGCTGCAGAAGCATGGCTGCGATGAAATGCAGGGCTACCTGCTCGGCCGCCCGCAGCCCGCTTCGGAACTCAGCCACGAAGGCGCGACCGACACGGCACCGAGCCGCCCGCCCGCCACGCCCAACACCGACTTCGCGAACCTGCCGACGGTTGTCGCCACGCTCTAGACCATCAGGCGGACGCGAGCTCACTCATCGGGATGCACGAGCAGAACAGGTTGCGGTCACCGTAAACATTGTCGACGCGTGCTACCGGGCTCCAGTATTTGTTGTGTTTCAGGCCCGGCACCGGATAGGCCGCGAACTCGCGCGAGTACGGGTGCGTCCACTCGCTGGTGAGCAGCGACGCTGCGGTGTGTGGCGCGTTCTTCAGCGGGTTGTCGTCCTGCGGCCATTCGCCTCTCTCGACGCGGCGGATCTCTTCACGGATCGCGATCATTGCGTCGCAGAAGCGGTCGAGTTCGACCAGCGGCTCGCTTTCGGTGGGCTCGACCATCAATGTGCCAGCCACCGGGAACGACAGCGTCGGCGCATGAAAGCCGTAGTCGATCAGGCGCTTGGCCACGTCTTCGGCGCTGACGCCGCTGGTTTCCTTCAGCGGTCGCAAGTCGAGGATGCACTCATGCGCGACGCCGCCGCCCTTGAGGCCCGCGACTTCGCTGCTGTAGTGGATGTCGTAGTGATCGGCCAGACGCGCCGCGATG
>JANOEG010000433.1:0-2092 GCA_031413095.1 Burkholderiales bacterium
GTCGGCCTGCAGCACCGTGCGCCGTGCGTCGCCGTACTGCTTGGCGTCGGCCTCGATCTCCTTGATCAGCACTTTCTTCAACGCGGCCGCGCTGCCGAGGATCTCTTCGAGCTTGGACTTTTCTTCGCGCAGCTCCTTCAACTCCTGCTCGATCTTGATCGCTTCCAGCCTCGCGAGCTGACGCAAGCGGATGTCGAGGATGTCGTCGGCCTGGCGCTCACTCAGCTTGAAGCGCGCGATCAGCGCCGGCTTCGGCTCATCGGCGTTGCGGATGATGCGAATCACTTCGTCGATGTTGAGCAGCACCAGCTGCCGGCCTTCGAGGACGTGGATGCGATCCGTGACCTTGCCCAGGCGGTGCTGCGTGCGCCGTGCGACGGTGGTCTGCCGGAACTCGACCCACTCGGCGAGCATCTGGCGCAGGCTCTTCTGCACCGGCCGGCCGTCGATGCCGATCATCGTCAGGTTCAACGGCGCGTTGGTCTCGAGACTCGTCTGCGCGAGCAGCGTGTTGATCAGCTCCTGTTGTTCGATCGTGCGTGTCTTCGGCTCGAAGACCAGACGCACCGGCGCGTCCTTGCTCGATTCGTCGCGCACCGCATCCAGCACGGCGAGCACCGTCTGCTTCAACAACACCTGGTCTTGCGACAGTGCCTTCTTGCCGGTCTTGACCTTCGGGTTGGTCAGCTCTTCTATTTCTTCGAGCACCTTCTGCGAGCTCACGCCCGGCGGCAGCTCGTGCACGACGAGTTGCCATTGCCCACGTGCCAGGTCTTCGATGGTCCAGCGCGCGCGCACCTTCAGGCTGCCGCGACCCGTGCGGTAGGCCTCGCGGATGTCCTCGACGGCGCTGATGACTTGCCCGCCGCCGGGAAAGTCGGGACCGGGCAGCAGCTCGAACAGCGCGTCGTCGGTGAGCTTGTCGTTCCTGATCAGCGCCACCGCCGCAGCCGCCACCTCACGCAGGTTGTGGCTCGGGATCTCGGTGGCCAGTCCGACCGCGATGCCGCTCGCGCCATTGAGCAGCACGAACGGCAAACGCGCCGGCAACTGCTTCGGCTCCTCGAACGAGCCTTCGTAGTTGGGCACGAAATCGACCGTGCCTTCGTCGATCTCGTCGAGCAACAAACGCGAAATCGGCGCCAGCCGCGCTTCGGTGTAGCGCATCGCCGCCGCACCATCGCCATCGCGTGAACCAAAATTGCCCTGGCCGTCGATCAGCGGGTAGCGCTGCGAAAAGTCCTGCGCCATGCGCACGAGGGCGTCGTACGCCGCCGTGTCGCCATGCGGGTGGTACTTGCCGATCACGTCGCCAACGACGCGCGCGCTTTTCACCGGCTTGGCGCCCGAGGTGCCGGACCAACTCAGGCCCAACTGCTGCATCGCATACAGGATGCGGCGCTGCACTGGCTTCTGGCCGTCGCACACGTCAGGCAGCGCGCGGCCCTTGACGACGGACAGCGCGTATTCGAGGTAGGCACGCTCGGCGTATTCGGCCAGCGCGATGGCGTCGCCGTTGGCCGGGGGTTCGGGGGTAAACAGGTCTTTCATGGAGGCGCGCAGTGTATTGCCGTCACACGTTTGAAAGAGTAGCGTCCTAAGGTCGCTTCCACACGACGATCACCACCGCGACAACCACCCTCAGGAGACAACAATGAAAATCAGATCCACAACTCTGTGCGCTGCCCTCATGTCAGCCGCCTTGCTGTGCGCGCTGCCCACGCCGAGCCAGGCCCACGACCGCGGCGCGCGCGAGGCACAGCGCCCGCTCGTCATCGGCCACCGCGGCGCGAGCGGCTACCTGCCCGAGCACACGCTGGAGAGCTACGCGCTGGCGATCGAACTCGGCGCCGACTACATCGAGCCCGATCTCGTGGCCACGAAGGATGGCGTGCTGATCGCAAGGCACGAGCCGAACATGATCGGCACCACCAACGTCAGTGCGTTGCCGCAGTTCGCCAGCCGCAAGCGCACGCTGGTGGTCGACGGCGTGCCCGAGGTCGGATTCTTCGCCAGCGATTTCACGCTCGCCGAGAACAAGACCCTGCGTGCGGTGCAGGCCCTGGGCGAACGCGACCAGGGCTTCAATGGC
>JANOEG010000434.1:0-3679 GCA_031413095.1 Burkholderiales bacterium
CTTCGCGCACCAGGCCGCGGCCGAGCGAGATCTTCTGCTTGGCATCGGCCGCCAGACCCGCCGCACGCATGTCGAGCTGCGCGCTCATCTCCAGCATCTCGGCGATCTTGCCGACGCGCTGTTTGATGCGATCGGCCGGCACACCGCGGTTCTTCAGCGGGAAGGCCAAGTTCTGCGCGACTGTCATCGTGTCGTAGATCACCGGGAACTGGAACACCTGTGCGATGTTGCGCTGCTGCGGCGTCTTGTCCTTTACTTCGGCGCCGTCGAACTTGACGCCACCCTGCGACGGCTTGACGAGGCCCGAGATGATGTTGAGCAGCGTCGTCTTGCCGCAACCCGACGGGCCGAGCAGCGCATAGGCGCCGCCGTCGTCGAAGGTCATCTTCAGCGGCAGCAGCGCATAGTCCTCGTCGCGCTGCGGATTGGGCTTGTAGGCATGGGCGAGGTCGAGGTCGATGCGGGCCATGTCAGCCTCTCTCTTTGATGGGCGCTACGAGCAAATCGCCTGCAGCGTCGAACACATGCACCGCCGACGGATCGAGGTAGAGCGTGAGCTGTGCGCCAAGGGTGAACTCGTGGACGCCCGTGAGCTGTGCCACCAGTTCGCCGAGGGCGGTGTCGACGTGCACGAAGGTGTCCGAGCCCGCGATTTCCGCCAACTCGACGCGGCCGGGCAGCGCCACATCGTTCGGCCGCTGCGTGACGCGCAAGGCGCTGGCGCGAATGCCGATGGTGAGACCTGGCCCGCTCATCCGTTCGCCCTGGGCTTTTCGAAGGGCTTCGACAAGCTCAGCCCGAACGGGGGCGGGTTCCGCGCTGCTTTCGATCAGATTCATCGGCGGGTCGCTGAACGCGCGCGCAACGCGGATCGACTTCGGCCGATGGAAGACCTCGGCCGTCGGCCCGTATTGCAGCAGCTCGCCGGCGTCCATCACCGCGGTGTAGCCGCCGAGCAGCAGCGCTTCGGTCGGCTCGGTAGTCGCATAGACGACGGTCGAATTGCCCGCCGCGAAGAGCTGCGAAAGTTCGTCGCGCAATTCTTCGCGCAGCTTGTAGTCGAGGTTCACCAGCGGCTCGTCGAGCAGCATCAGCGGTGCGTTCTTCGCCAGCGCTCGCGCGAGTGCGACACGTTGCTGCTGGCCGCCAGACAACTCGGCTGGCAGGCGCTTCAAGAACGGCTCGATGTGCAGCTTGGCCGCAAGCTCGTTGACGCGTGCGTGGATGCCTTTTTCACCGCGCAGCTTCAGTGGCGAAGCGATGTTGTCGGCCACCGTCATCGACGGGTAGTTGATGAACTGTTGATAGACCATCGCCACGTTGCGCTCGCGCACCGGCCGCCCCGTCACGTCCACACCATCGGCCTTGACGCGGCCCTTGCTCGGCACATCCAGGCCCGCCATCAGCCGCATCAGCGTCGTCTTGCCGGCCTGCGTGGCGCCGAGCAGCACGGTCACCGCGCGCGGCACCAGCGTCAGGTCGAGCGGGTACAGGTGCGTTTGCGCACCGACGTGCTTTTCGATGCGCTCGAGCCTCAGTTCCATGACGGCTCCATGGCAGAGGCGGCGTGTGATGTTGTTGTTGTGGCCGCAACATCGCCCCAGTGCGCGCGGCACCAGGCGTCGACAGATCCACGCTCGGCGAGGGTCAGGTGCAGGCCGAGTTTGGTGCGCCGCCAGAGCACGTCATCGGCGCTCCTGGCCCACTCGTGGCGGTGCAGGTAGTGCAGCTCGGCCTCGAACAGGCCAGGGGCGACCTCGGTGCCCAGACCCTGGGACAGCAGTCCGTCGGCACGCGAACCGTAGCCTCGCGCCAGGCGGCGGCACAGCGGCGCCGGCATCGCCGGGTGGCGCGCACGCAGCGCATCGACACAGCGCTCGAAGTCGGCCATCAAGTCGGTCGATGCCTTCGATGCAAGGTCGCCTCCGGGCAGGGTCTGCCCCGCCGTCCACGCGCCGCGCGTCGTGCCCAACGGGGCAGCGAGCAGATCGGCGGCTTCTTCGGCGAGTTTTCGGAAGGTGGTGATCTTTCCGCCCCACACCGACAGCAGCGGCGCCTGCACCACATCGAGCTCCAGCGAGTAGTCGCGCGTCACCGCCGACGGATCGCCCGACTCGTCGTCCAGCAACGGTCGCACGCCGGAGTAGCTCCAGACCACATCGGCCGGCGCCACCGCGCGCTCGAAATAGCGGCTGGCCTGTTCACAGAGGTAGCTCGTCTCAGACGCATCGATGCGCGCCACGCCGATGGCGCCGTCGTGTTCGACATCGGTCGTGCCGATAAGCGTGAACTCGCCCTCGTAGGGGATCGCGAAGATGATGCGCTTGTCAGGGCCGAACTCTTTGAACAACTGCCCGAAGTCGGCGATGTTGAAAAACCGAAGCTGGTAGTCTTTTTCGACGAGGCGCACCTGCTGTTCGACAACGCGCCCAAGGCGCTGCTCGAAAAAATAGAACAGGTGGTGCGCCTGGTCCGCTCCAAAGGCGTGGGCGTGTACTTCATCAGCCAGAGCCCACTCGATATTCCGGAAGACGTGCTCGGCCAGCTCGGCCATCGCGTGCAGCATGCGCTGCGCGCCTTCACCCCGAAGGACCAGAAGGCGGTGAAGGCCGCGGCCCAGACGTTCCGCGCGCGCAAGGGCTTCGACGTCGAGACTGCGATTACCGAGCTCGGCACTGGCGAAGCGCTGGCTTCGGTGCTGGACGAGAAAGGCAGCCCGACGCCGGTGGCGCGCATTCTGGTGCGCCCGCCGGAATCGCGCATCGGTCCATTGACCGCCGCCGAGCGCGCCGAGCACATGCAGCGCTCGCCGCTCAAAGGCCGCTATGACCAGGCGGTCATCGCGAGTCGGCCTATGAACTGCTGAACAAGCGCGGCGAACAGGCCGCGGCAGCCGCGGAACAACGAGCTGCCGCCACGCCGGTAAAGCGCGGACGCGAACCGGAATCCATGGCCACCGCCATGGCCAAGAGCGCGGCGCGCGCCATCGGCTCGCAGATCGGCCGGCAAATCGTGCGCGGCGTGCTTGGCTCGCTGCTCGGCAGCGGCAGCCGGCGACGCTAGGCCCCAGGCGCTGGCCGTCGTTTCCGCACGCCACATCCAGGATACGCTATTCCCATGAGCCCCAAAGACACCGCCCAGAACGAACTGATCAGGCGCCTGCCGGCGAACGCGCCGATCGCCGTGCGCGCCATCAACCTCGGCGAACGCCTGCACCTGCGCGGCCTGTACGAATCACCGCTCGAATACTCGCCGCTGGTGCAGCCGGCCGGCGAACGCGGCCTGGCGATGCTGTTCCGCTATGGTGTCGCGGTGCTGTTCAATCTGAACGAGGCCGAGCAGAAGGCCTTTCTCAAGGAACTCAAGGAACGCATCGAGAAACCCTATCGGCGTCACGAGACCGAAGACACCCGGGTACTGGTGAGCACCCCGGCCGAGGGCGTGAGCGCCGACGGCATCGGTCTCACGGCCCTGACCCTGCCGCGCCTGCAGGTGGTGGCCACGGTGCTGGCACGCAGCGTGACACTGGCCTGGTACGAAAGCGCCATTGCCACGAGCTTCGACGCAATTGAACCGCTGGCCCGCCGGCTCGACCAGCCACGCATGTCCGGACGCGCCCTGAAAGAGGTGTTGCGTCACATCGGCGGCACGCTGCTGGTGCAGCAAAAGATGATCGGCC
>JANOEG010000435.1:0-2482 GCA_031413095.1 Burkholderiales bacterium
CGCCGGTGCCGCCGAAGAGAACAAGGTCGAAGGCCATGCCGCGATGTAATAAAGTTACAGCCAGAATGATGCATGAGTTTCGTCATCGGGTCAACGCGACGGCGGCGGCACAATGGCTTGCGATGAACCAACTTGACCAACTCAAGCAGTACACGACGGTCGTTGCCGACACAGGCAACTTCAAGCAGCTCGCGCAGTTCGCGCCGCGCGACGCGACCACCAACCCGACGCTGATTCTGAAGGCGGTGCAGCACGCGGAGTACGCGCCGCTGCTCGCTGAGACGGTGGCGGCGTTCAAGGGCAAGGCGCTCGATCGCGTCATCGATCAGGTGCTGGTGCGCTTCGGGTTGGAGATCTTGAAGGTCGTGCCGGGTCGCGTCAGTACCGAAGTCGATGCGCGACTGTCGTTCGACACTGCAGCGACGATCGCGCGCGCGCACCGATTGATCGAGTTGTACGAGCGCGCCGGCATCGGCCGCGAGCGGGTGCTGATCAAGATGGCCTCGACGTGGGAGGGCATTCAGGCCGCGAAGGCGCTGGAGCATGAAGGCATCCACTGCAACTTGACGTTGTTGTTCGCGTTCTGCCAGGCGGTGGCCTGCGGCGAGGCTGGCGTTCGCCTGATCTCGCCTTTTGTCGGCCGCATCTACGACTGGCACAAGAAGGCGGCTGGCGCAGCGTGGGACGAAGCGGCGATGGCGGGTGCCAACGACCCCGGCGTCGAATCGGTCGCGCAGATCTACACCTTCTACAAACACTTCGGCATCGAGACCGAGGTCATGGGCGCGAGCTTTCGCAACATCGGCCAGATCCAGGCACTGGCCGGCTGCGATCTGTTGACGATCAGCCCGGAGCTGCTGGCGCAATTGCAGGCCGCGACGGCGCCGCTGCCGCGCGTGCTCGATCCGGTTGTGGCGAAGGCCGCAACGGTCCATGCCGCCACGTTCAACGAGACGACGTTCCGGTGGGCTTTGAATGAAGACGCGATGGCGAGCGACAAACTTGCTGAGGGCATTCGCGCGTTTGCAGCGGACGCCGTGAAGCTGGACAAGATGATCGAGGCACAGACATGAAAGGTTGCGACACGACAGTGGCGTGGGCCGCCCTCAACGGCCACTTCGAAGCCCACGGCCGCGCGTTCGATCTTCGCCAAGCCTTCGCGAGTGATGCCGAGCGTGTGCAGGGCCTGACCTGGGGCGCACCCGAAATCCACGCCGACCTGTCAAAGAACCTGATCGACACGGCGACGCTGCACTTCCTGCACGACCTGGCGCGCGAGTGCGGCGTCGAAGCGCGACGCGACGCGATGTTCGCCGGCGAGCCGATCAACGCCACCGAAGGCCGTGCCGTCCTGCACACGGCCCTGCGTGCGCCGCGCGGCACAGGGCCGTTTTCAGACGAGGTGCACGGCGTGCTCGATGCGATGTTCGCCTATGCCGAGCGTGTGCGCGACACCGCGGGCAGCGGCATCCGCCACGTCGTCAACATCGGTATCGGCGGCAGCGACCTCGGGCCACAGATGGCCGTCGTCGCGCTTGAACCCTTCGTGCTTCCGGCGTTGACGATGCACTTTGTCAGCAACGTCGATGGCCATGACCTGACGCGCGTGCTGCGCCGTGTGAAGGCCAAAGAAACGCTGTTCATCGTGGCGTCGAAGACCTTCACCACGCAGGAGACGATGGCCAACGCGATGGCTGCGCGCGCGTGGTTCCTGGCGCAAGGCATGGCCGAAGCCGATATCGCCAAACACTTCGCCGCCACGACGACCAACGTCAAAGCCGCAGCGCAGTTCGGCATCACCACCACCTTCGGCTTCTGGGATTGGGTCGGCGGCCGCTACTCGTTGTGGAGCGCGATCGGGCTGCCGATCGCGATTGCCATCGGCGCCGCGCCGTTCCGCGCGCTGCTTGACGGCGCACATGCGATGGATCGCCACTTCGCCGACGCGCCGCTGGCCAGCAACCTGCCGATGCAGTTGGGCCTGCTCGACGTCTGGTACCGCAACTTCCACGGCTTCACCAGCCGCAGCATCGCGCCCTATCACCAGGGGCTTGCGCGCTTTCCGGCGTACCTGCAGCAGTTGGAGATGGAGAGCAATGGCAAGCGCGTCGACATGGCGGGTGAGCCGGTGCCGTTTGCGACCAGCCCGGTGGTTTGGGGCGAACCCGGCACCAACGGTCAGCATGCCTACTTCCAGATGCTGCACCAGGGCACGGACGTGGTGCCGGTGGAGTTCATCGCGGTGCGCACGCCGAACCACGGTCTCGCCGACCAGCACACCAAGCTGCTCGCGAATTGTCTGGCACAAAGCCAGGCGCTGATGCTTGGCAAGAGCGCCGATGAAGCGATGAAGGATCCGGCGCCGACGGCATCCGCCACCTTCGACCGCGCGCAACTTGCGCAACACCGCAGCTTCCCTGGCAACCGACCGAGCACGACCCTCGTGCTCGACGCGTTGACGCCGCGCTCGTTGGGTGCGCTG
>JANOEG010000436.1:0-4036 GCA_031413095.1 Burkholderiales bacterium
GCGTGATGTGGTGGTGCTGCACGAGGCGGGCCCGGGCGAGGATGTCGCGCCAGGCGTCGCGCAGGTCGATCGCGACCACGTCCGGGAAGCGCGGTTCGAGCGATTGTTCGATCGTCACCTGCGCGCGCAGGAAGTCGCGGCCCAGCACCGGCATCGCGTCCAGCCGCGCGGCGGCGAGCTTCATCTGCTCGTACTCGAGCAGGCGGCGCACGAGCTCGGCGCGCGGGTCTTCGGGCTCGCTGCCGTCGTCGGTCTTGCGCGCCGGCAGCAGCATGCGGCTCTTGATCTCGATCAGCAGTGCCGCCATCAGCAGGTACTCGGCGGCGAGTTCGAGATTGCGCACGCGGATCTCGTCGACGTAGCGCAGGTACTGCCGCGTCACTTCGGCCAGCGGAATATCGAGGATGTTGAAGTTCTGCTTGCGGATCAGGTAGAGCAGCAGGTCGAGCGGGCCCTCGAAGGCTTCGAGAAAGACTTCGAGCGCGTCCGGCGGGATGTAGAGATCCTGCGGCATCGCGAACAGCGGCTCGCCGTACAGACGCGCCACGGCCACGGCGTCGATGTCCTTGGGTGGCAGCTCGGCCACCGCCACCGGGTCGGCCGGAGGCGGCAATTCAGTGACCTCGTTCATCAGCGGATCAAGCCAGCGTCACTTGTCGGTCTGATAGACGTAGGGCTGCTGCGCGACCTTGGCGTCCTGCCAATCCGCGGCGGCATCGCGGTCCTGCGCGCGGTCCCACAGGCGGGCACGGCCGGCGCGCTGCTCGGCTTCCAGTGTCGGTTTGCGTGCCTTCAGCTCATCGATGAACTGCGTGACATCGGAGCGGTACGGTTTCCAGAACAGCGGCATGGGGGGAGCGACCTTTTGAGAGGGCAGAATTCGGCGTTTCCACAAGTTTAACGGGAGGCCTTCATGCGGCTGTTGCTCAAGGGGTTGGTGATGGGATCGTGGCTCGCTTCGCTGCTGGCGCTGGTCGGCTGCGACCCGCAGAAGATCGCCAAACTCGAAGAGGGCGTGGCCACCGAAGCGGACGTGCGCACGCAGTTCGGCGAGCCGCACGCGACGTACCCAGAAGCCGACGGCAGCAAGACCTTCGAATACAGCCGCCAACCCGAGGGCCAGGTGGCCTACATGATCACGATCGGGGCCGACGGCAAGATGAGCGCGCTGCGCCAGGTGCTGAAGCCGGCTGAATTCGCGAAGATCAAACCCGGCATGGACAAGGGCGAGGTGCGGCGCCTGCTCGGCAAGCCGGCCAAGACGGCCAAGTTCGACCTGAAGCCGGATGAAGAGCATTGGGATTGGCGCTGGCTCGATGCTCAGCAGGGAAAGTTGTTCAGCGTCACCTTCGACCGTGACGGCAAGGTCATGGCGAGCGCGGTCGCTGATGACCCGGAGCGCGGGTACTCGAATCGCAATTGACGATCGGTCTAGCGCTTCCCCAAGCCGAGCGCCGAAAGGAGACGCGCCGCGTTGTAGTGCTGCGGCAGCAGGCCTTGCTCATGCACCAGCTTGGCCATGCGCGCATTGACCGGCGCATCCATGTTCAGGCCGCGGGCCATGCGCACGACCTCGCCGCACAGCGTATCGACTTCGGTGGCACGGCCATGCGCCAGGTCATCGGCCATGCTCGAGCGGGCCTTGGCGTCGATGCGCAGCATGCGTGCCGCGAGCAGGCGAAACAGGGGTGTCGGCAGGCGCAGCACGGCCGGCAGCCACGTCGGCGGCAGGGGTGTCAGTCTCGCCGGCTCGATGCGTGCAGCCTGCAGCACCTGCAGCGCTTCGTCCTGTAGCGCCGCCAGTGCCTTGCGGTAGCCGCGTGTCAGCAACTCCTCGCGCAGCGGCAATTCCGACAAGGCATTGACCGGGTTGTTCAGGTTCAGCAGCAGCTTGCCCCACTGCACGCCGCGCATGTCGGAGTGCAGCGTCAGCGGCAAGCCGGCGGATTGCAGCAGGGGCTGCCAGGGCTGCAGCGCAACATGTTCAGTCGCGGCCAGCGCGCCGCTGGTGCCGCGATGGAACTGGCCCGGCGCGACCTCGGCGACGTTGAAGGGCACCATGCCCGCGATCACGTCCAGCGTCGGCGCCGCGTCCTGCGCCGCTGCGGCATTGCCGATGCCGTTTTGCAGCGACAGCACCGGCGTGCCCGTCGGCAGCACGCGTCCCAGCTCGGCGGCAGCGGCGCGGGTCGCGCTGCTCTTGACGGTCAGCAGCACCAGCGCCGGTTGCATCGCCGGGACCGTTTCGCTGAGCGACAGCGCCTCGGGCGGCAGGTGTTTGCGCTGCCCGTCGAGATCGGTCAACGTCAGGCCATGGATGCGCAAGGCATCGAGCACGCGCCGCCGGCCCACGTAGTGCACCTTCGCCCCAGCCGCTTGCAGCGAGCCGCCGACGAAGCAGCCGACGCTGCCCGCGCCCATGACGAGCAGCGAGGGAGTGACCACCCCCGGAGCGGCTTCGCCGCTCCCCCTCAAGGGGGCACCGCCAGCGGCCTGGCAGAGCCAGATCCGCGGCGGTCGCTTGGAAGCGATCGAGACACGGCAGCTATCGTGTCGCGGGCGCGTGCAGGTCGCGCAGGTGCGTCGGGCCAACGCGCGCTTCGATCTCGGCAAGCATCGTCTTGCCCCAACCGAGTGCGAACAAGCCTTCGCCGACGACGAACATCGGGCCGATCAAGAGACCGCGCAGATCGTCCATGAAGGCTGGCTTGCGGCCTTCGTAGTAGTGGCCGATGAACTGCGCGGCCCAGCCGACGACAAACGTGCCCAGGCTCCAGGCCAGCCAGGGCAGCGTTTCCAACTGACCCAGGGGCAGCGCCGCCGCAATCAGCAGCAGATTGGCGAGACTCGTTGCCAGGCCGAGCGCGAGGTTGCCGCGCGTCAAATACCACAGCGATGACAGGCCCCACAAGATCGCGGCCGGCGTCAGCACCCAGCTGCCGATGCCGAAGGCAGGCCGCGCCAGCAACCCACCCACGGCGAAGACGATCAGCGGGATGCCGACGAAATGCGTCGCGATGTTGCGGCGGTCGCGGTGGTAGGCGGCGTACTGGGCCATCAGCTGGGTTGCGGTGGACATGCACTTCTCCACGGGGTGGTGGCACCATATTACGCTGGCGTGACAGCCAGCGTGCCACGTTCGTGAGGCGTGCGCTGCCTACAATGTCCGTTGCGGCGCCCCTTCGAAAAGTACCTCAATGAGCATCAAGAGCGACAAGTGGATTCGCCGCATGGCGGCCGAGCACGGCATGATCGAGCCCTTCGAGCCGGGTCAGGTGCGGCAATCGGCCGACGGCCAGAAGATCGTCAGCTACGGCACCTCCAGTTACGGCTACGACATCCGCTGCGCGCCGGAGTTCAAGGTCTTCACCAACATCTACTCGACGGTGGTGGACCCGAAGAACTTCGACGAGAAGAGCTTCGTCGACATCAACGCCGATGTCTGCGTGATCCCCCCCAACAGCTTTGCGCTGGCGCGGACGATGGAGTACTTCCGCATCCCGCGCAACGTGCTCACCATCTGCCTGGGCAAGAGCACCTACGCGCGCTGCGGCATCATCGTCAACGTGACGCCGTTCGAACCGGAGTGGGAAGGTTTCGTCACGCTCGAGTTCAGCAACACGACGCCACTGCCCGCCAAGATCTATGCGGGCGAAGGCTGCGCCCAGGTGCTGTTTTTCGAGAGCGACGAGGTTTGCGAGACCAGCTACAAGGACCGCGGCGGCAAGTACCAGGGCCAGCGCGGCGTCACGCTGCCAAAGACCTGAGCAACGCCGCAGACGCCGCGCTTCTGATCCGCGCGCAGTAATCCACAGGCGCCGTGACAGGGCCGCGCGGCGCGTGCGATTTCCCCGCTCATCGGGTGGTGGCGCGGGCGATCATTTCGTTCATGTATCGCGCCCCCAAAACGGCTGATCTGTTCCATGCGCCGCCGGAGTTTCTCCACGCGAGCGACCCCGCGGCGAATGTCGCCTTGCCGATGGGTGGCTGTATCAAGCCGGCCACGCTGCGCGCCTTCGTGCTTGCGATGCAGTCG
>JANOEG010000437.1:0-16816 GCA_031413095.1 Burkholderiales bacterium
ATCGCGCGCTGGCATGGCCAGGACCGCCTGGCCTACTGCGTCACCGTTCGCTTTGCGCCGACCTCGACCGACGCGCAACTGGCGATGGCCGGCCGCCTGCTGGCGCGGCATAAAGGCCTGTTCATGCAGACCCATGTCGCCGAAAACCGCGCCGAGCTCGATTGGGTGGCCAAGCTCTTCCCCGATGCGCGCAGCTACCTCGACGTGTACGCAAAGCACGGCTTGCTCGGCCCACGCTCGGTGCTGGCACACGGCATCTGGCTCGACGGCGCCGACCGCGCCGCGCTGGCGCACGAGCATTCGCAGATCGCGCATTGCCCGAGTTCGAACCTCTTTCTCGGCTCCGGCCTGATGGCGTGGCGCACGCTCGAAGACGCAGGCGTGGCCGTGTCGCTGGCCAGCGATGTAGGCGGCGGCACCAGCCTGTCGATGCAACGCACGATCGCTGACGCCTACAAGGTGCAGGCGCTTCAGCACGTCAAGCTGCCGGCATGGAAAGCACTTTACACCGCCACCCGCGGCGCGGCGCGCGCGCTCGGCCTAGAACACGAGATCGGCTCGTTCGACAACGGCTGCATGGCCGATCTGGCGCTGTGGGACTGGGCCCACGGCCCGGTGGCCACGGTGCGCGACGCGGCGGCACGCTCGTTGCATGAACGCGTGTTCGCCTGGATGACGCTGGCCGACGAACGCAACCTGAGGGCCGCATTCGTCGCCGGCAAAGAGCGCTACCGCGCCAAGGAGACTGCATGACCACACCGCGACTCGAACTCAAGCACATCAGCAAGCAGTACCCCGCCGTCAAGGCCAACGATGACGTCAGCCTGACGGTCCAGCCCGGTGAGATCCACGCCCTGCTCGGCGAGAACGGCGCCGGCAAGAGCACGCTGATGAAGATCGTCTTCGGCGCCGTGCAGCCCGATGCCGGCACGATCACGATCGACGGCCAAACGGTCACGATCCGCAACCCGCACGAGGCCAAGGCGCATGGCATCGCGATGGTGTTTCAGCATTTCAGTTTGTTCGACACGCTGACCGCAGCCGAGAACGTCTGGCTCGGACTGGAGACCGGAGAAACTCTGGCGCAGGTCAGCGAGCGCATGCGCGCCAAGGCCGACATCTACGGGCTGCCGGTCGATCCGGCGCGGCCGGTGCACAGCCTGTCGGTGGGCGAGCGGCAACGCGTCGAGATCATCCGCGCGCTGCTCGCCAATCCGAAAATTCTGATCCTCGACGAGCCGACCTCGGTGCTGACGCCGCAGGCGGTGCGCGTGTTGTTCAAGACGCTGCGCCAGCTCGCCGACGAAGGCTGCTCGATCCTCTACATCAGCCACAAGCTCGACGAGATCCGCGAGCTGTGCAGCGCCTGCACGGTGATGCGCGGCGGCAAGGTCACCGGCTATGTCGATCCGCGCAACGAGTCGAACGCGTCGCTGTCGCGGCTGATGATCGGCGCCGAGCCGCCGCAGTTGGTGCACCGCGAAGCGACGCTCGGCGTGGTCGCGCTCGAGTTGAAGAACCTGAGCCTCGAGGCCGACAGCGCCTACGGCGTGCCGCTGCAAGGCCTGTCGCTGGCGCTGCGCGCTGGCGAGGTGCTCGGCGTGGCGGGGGTCTCGGGTAACGGCCAGCAGGAGTTGCTCGCCGCACTGTCGGGCGAAGACCGCCGCTGCGCACCAGGCAGCCTGGCGCTGTTCGGCAACGACATCGCGCGGCTGAGTCCGTCCAAACGCCGCTCGCGTGGCCTCTACTTCGTGCCTGAGGAGCGCCTGGGCCGCGGCGCGGTGCCGCTGCATTCACTGGCGTCGAACACGCTGCTGACGCGGCGCGAATCGGTGAACGCGCTGGGCTGGATCGACGTCGGCGCGACGCGCGACCTGGCGGCCAAGTTGATCGAGCGCTTCAAAGTCAAGGCGGGCGGACCGGAGGCGCACGCGAAGAGCCTGTCGGGCGGTAACCTGCAGAAGTTCATCGTCGGCCGCGAGATCGATGCCAACCCCAAGGTGCTCGTCGTCGCGCAGCCAACCTGGGGTGTCGACGTCGGCGCGGCGGCGCAGATCCGCGGCGAGCTGCTGGCCTTGCGTGACGCCGGCTGCGCGGTGCTCGTCGTCAGCGAGGAACTCGACGAACTCTTCGAGCTCTCTGATCGCCTCGTCGTCATCGCACGCGGCAAGCTATCGCCGTCGATCGCCGCGCGTGACGCCACGGTGGAGCAGATCGGCCAGTGGATGGCCGGCATCTTCGACGGCGGCCCGGCAGACCCGAAGGCCGCAGCAACCGCATCACGCGAGGCCCAGCATGCTCAAGCTTGAAACCCGGCCTGCGCCGTCGAAGCTGTTCGTCGCCATCTCGCCGCTGATCGCGATCGCGGTCACGGTGGCCATCGGGGTGCTGCTGTTCGTTCTGCTCGGCAAGGACCCGGTGCAGGGCCTGCGCATGTTTTTCTGGGAGCCGATCAAGAGCGCCTCCGCGTGGAGCGAGATCGGCATCAAGGCGACGCCGCTGATGTTGATCGCGTTGGGTCTGGCGCTGTGCTTTCGCGCCAACGTCTGGAACATCGGCGCCGAGGGGCAGTACATCCTCGGCGCGATCTTTGCCGGCGGCATCGCGATGCAGGCCACACCGGATTCGCCGCGGGCGATCGTCATCGCGATCCTCGTCGCCGGCATCGTCGGCGGCATGCTCTGGGCGGCGATCGTGGCGCTACTGCGCGACCGCTTCAACGCCAACGAGATCTTGGTCAGCCTGATGCTGGTCTACGTCGCCGAGATGGTGCTGTCCTACCTCGTCTATGGGCCGTGGAAAGACCCGGCGGGCTTCAACTTCCCGCAGACCGTGACCTTCGCCAATCCGACCAAGGTGCCGCGGCTGTTCGATGGCCTGCGCGTCAACATCGGCCTCGTCATCGCCCTCGTCGCGGTGGCCGGCATGGCAGTGTTCCTGTTCCGATTGTTCAGCGGCTTTCAAGCCTTGGTGGGCGGACAGGCCAGCGCCGCTGCACGCTACGCCGGCTTCTCGTCGCGCACGGCGCTGTGGACGGCGCTGCTGACGTCGGGTGGCCTCGCCGGCTTGGCCGGTGCGCTCGAAGCCACCGGCCCGCTCGGCCAATTGACGCCGTACGTGCCCGTGGGCTACGGCTTCGCGGCCATCATCGTCGCCTTCGTCGGCCGGCTGAACCCGATCGGCATCGTCTTCTCGGCGATCCTGATGAGCATGTTCTACATCGGCGGTGAACTCGCGCAGTCGCGCATGCAGCTGCCGAAGTCGATCACCGGCGTCTTCCAGGGGCTGCTGCTGTTCTCGCTGCTCGCGGCCGACACCTTGATCCACTACCGGCTGCGTTGGAAAGCGCGGCGTCTTGCGGGAGCCGCAGCATGAACGAGATCGCCCTGCTCATCGCCGCCACGCTCAACGCTGGCACCGTGCTCGCCATCGCCGCGCTCGGCCTGTTGATCAATGAACGTGCCGGCGTCGTCAACCTCGGCGCCGAAGGAATGATGCTGGTCGCCGCCGTGGTTGGCTTCGCCGCTGCCGTGCACTCGGGCAGCGACCTCGTCGCCTTCATCGCCGGCGCCTTGGCCGGCGCGCTGCTCGCCGCCGTGTTCGGCGCACTCGTCATCTGGCTCAACACCAACCAGTACGCCACCGGCCTGGCGCTGTCGCTGTTCGGCGTCGGCTTCTCGGCCTTCATCGGCCAGCCGTACACGCGCGAGCGTCTATCCGAACGTGCGCAGTTCGACATCCCGCTGCTGTCCGACATTCCCTTCATCGGCCCGGCGCTATTCAAGCAGCACCCGATGGTCTGGGTCGCGATCGCGCTGACGGTCTTTCTGATGTGGTGGCTGAACAAGAGCCGCAGCGGTCTGATCCTGCGCGCGGTCGGCGAGTCGCCCGAATCGGCGCATGCGCTCGGCTACCCCGTGCGCTGGATTCGGTTGGGCGCGGTGATGACCGGCGGCGCGCTGTGCGGTGTGGCCGGCGCGTACCTGTCGACGGTCTACACGCCGCTCTGGGTCGAGGGCATGGTGGCCGGCCGCGGCTGGATCGCGCTCGCGCTCACCACCTTCGCCACCTGGCGACCGATCCGCGTGCTGCTCGGCGCGTACTTGTTCGGCGGCGTGACCATGCTGCAGTTCCACCTGCAAGGCACCGGCATCGAGGTGCCGAGCCAGGTGCTCGTCGCGTTGCCGTATGTGGCGACGATCGTCGTGCTGGTGCTGATCTCGCGCAATGCCGCCTGGATCAAGGCCAACATGCCGGCTTCGCTGGGCAAGCCGTTCGCGCCTGGCGGATAAATTCGGTCCACTGAATCACTGAAATCGGATCGGCGCTGTCCACGCGATACGGGCGCGCTGCGGCGTTGCAAATGCTCGCCTTGCCTATGGGCAAGGCTGTGCTTTGCGCCTTGCATCGCATCCCGTCTCGCGCGTCCCTCGCCGCCCATTTCAATGATCCAGCGGGCCTGCGGGCCACAATGCCCGCATGACTTCAACGTGGCAAAACGCGACCCCGCTGGCTGCACTGGCGGTGTTGGCCGCCGTGTGGCTGGCGCCATCGGGCCCGTTGGTCATCGCCGCGGCGGCGGTGGCGCTGATAGTCGCTGTGTTGGCTGCAGTTCACCACGCCGAGGTGGTCGCGCACCGCACCGGCGAGCCCTTCGGCACGCTGGTACTGGCCATCGCGGTGACGGTGATCGAGGTCTCGCTGATCCTGTCGGTCATGGTCAGGGGCGGCGCGGCGGCGGCCACACTGCCGCGCGACACGATTTACGCGGCGGTGATGATCATCTGCAACGGCGTCGTCGGCTTGTGCCTGCTGGTGGGTGCGCTGCGCCACCGCGAGCAATCGTTTCGCATCGAGGGCACGGGGCCTGGCCTGGCCGCGCTGATCGCGTTGGCCACGCTGTCGCTCGTGCTGCCGACATTCACCACCAGCTCACCCGAGGGCACCTACACCCTGTCGCAGCTGATCTTTGTCGGCAGCACGTCGCTGGTGTTGTGGGCCGTCTTCGTGTTCGTGCAGACGGTGCGCCACCGCGATTACTTTCTGCCGCCCGACGCCGCCGATGACGAAGCCGCGCATGCCGCGCCGCCGTCAAGCACCCGCAGTTGGATCAGCTTCGGTTTGCTGCTGGTCGCGCTGGTGGCGGTGGTCGGCCTGGCGAAACGGCTCTCACCGTCGATCGAAGCCGGCGTCGCTGCCCTCGGTGCGCCCAAGGCCGTTGTCGGCATCGCCATCGCGCTCTTGGTGCTGCTGCCCGAGACCTGGGCGGCGGTGCGCGCAGCGCGCGCCAACCGTTTGCAGACCAGCTTGAACCTGGCGATCGGCTCGGCGCTGGCCAGCATCGGCCTGACGGTGCCGGCCGTCGTCGCCGCGTCGCTGTGGCTCGACCTGCCGCTGGTGCTCGGCCTCGAAGCCAAGGACATGGCACTGCTGGCGCTGACCTTCGTCGTCGGCGCGATCACACTAGCGTCAGGCCGGACGAACCTGATGCAAGGCGCTGTGCACCTCGTGATCTTTGCAGCCTTCCTGTTCCTCGCTCTGGTGCCATGACGCGCACGGCGGGGCACTTGCCTCAGCGCCGCAGCGCGGCGTCGATCGTCGCCATGGCCAATTCACGATAGCCTTCGGCCGTGACCGGCGAGATCGCCGTGATGGCATGCAGGCGCAGCCGCGAGCGCGCCGGGTTCGTGGCGTCGAGCTGGCCTGCATAGCGCGCGTTGAAGCGGGCGTCGCGGCAGCCGGAGATGGTGATGTCCACCGCCACCACGTTCTTCACCCGTTCCTGCGGCGCATGCACACCGTCGAGACGGCAGCCGGCGCCCACAGCGCCGCCCTCCAGGCGGCCGTCGGGCAACAGGGCGAGTTCGATCTCGGCATCGGCGCTCGCATCCAGCGGCGCACCGCTGACGTAGCGGAACTGGGCGGCGCCGCGCCACGCGCCCTGCGCCGGCGGCGCTGGTTCGCGTCGCGCCTCGGCGGCGCCTTTCGGTTTGTCGGATGCGCGCACGTCCACGCTGACCGCCGGCTTGGCCGAAGAGGCTGAGCTCGGGGCCGCATCGCAGTGCGCGTCCTGGTAGACGACACGCCCGGCGGCATCGGTGCACTTGCGCACGCCGGCGTGGCACGGCAGCGCCAGCGCCGCGGCCGCCACGGTCAGCCACCAAGTCGAGATGACGATCCGCATGGTGCGCCTCGCGATCACTTCACGCCGAGCTTGAGCAGCAGGCGCAGGTACTCCAGCTTCGCCGTCAGCAGCACCATCTGATCGTTGAGTCGTGCCAAGGCCATGGCGCTGTCTTCCAGCGTCATCGGCGGCCGCGGTGGATTGGTCCCGGGGGGGGTCGGGGTTGCCATGTGATCACTCCCTGCATCGGTTTGATCACATCGTGCTCACGTGCAATCCGTCACACAACCCCGCAGGCGCGGTGCGCAGCCGCACAGAGGCCCCTGCTTGCGGGGGCGACTGGTAGTGCTCAGGCAGGCGGCGCGGCCACCAGCACAAGTTCGGCAGCAAAGCCGGCCCCCGCACCCGGGGCATCCGGCAAGCGCAAGTGCCCGCCGTGGGCCCGCGCCACCAGATCGGCCAGCATCAAACCCAAGCCGGTCTGGCCGTCGTAGCGCTGGGTCTCGAGGGCCCCACGCAGTTGCGCCAGGCGCTTCGGCTCGACGCCGCGGCCGTCGTCGCGCAACAGCAGCCGGCCGGGCGCGGGCACAGTGAAGGTGGCGCGCCGCGCGCCGTAACGCTGCGCGTTGTCGAGCAGGTTCAGCAGGGCCGCGGCCAGCAGGTCGGGGTCGGCATCGACGTGAACCGGCGGGTCGACGATCACCTCCAGCCCCGGCACCGGCAAGTGGGCAAGCAACGCCTTGACATCGACGCGCTGTCGGCTCACTTCGGAGCCGATGCGAAACAGGTCGAGCAGCGAGCGCACCACGCGTTGCAGACGCAGCGACGCGTCGCGCACACGCTGCAGGCGCGGCTGCGCTTCGGGTGTGCTCTCGCGCAGCGCCACGGCGAGCTGCGCATCCATGCCGGCCAAGGGTGTGCGCAGCGCATGCGCGGCATGCGCCGCCACCAGGCGCTCATGGCCGACGCGCAGCGCCAGGCGGTGGCCGAGCTGGTCGATCGCCATATGCACCGGCGCCAGCTCCGCGCGTTCGGCCGCGCCGAGCGTTTGCGACGTGTCCAAGGGGTCGTAGCGAGCCAGGCGTTCGGAGAGGCGGTCCAGCGGCTGCAGCTCGTTGCGCACTCGCGTGCGCAACCACAGGTGGCCGAGCAGACCAATCGACAAGGCCGACAGCACGGCGCTGAGCATCACTTCGAGCTGGGCCTCGCTGCGCTCCTCGAGCGTGTGGGCCACATAGAGCATGCGCCCGCCTTGCAGGCCATTGGCATCGGCGCTGGTCATGGAACTGCCGAACACGCGCCAGTTCCCGGCCTTGCTGAAACCCGGCGTGCCGGCACGCAGCAACGCGCTCACGGGTGCATTGGACGAGCGGCGCAGCACGGCGCCATCTGCCGCCACCAATTGCCAGGCGAACTGCTGCTCGCCACGCGCGGGCATGACGGCCACCCTGTCTGCCGCAGCACCGTCGGACAGCGGCAGCGCATGCACGAGCACGGCAGACGTCGCCTGCAACGTCTCGTCGAGCAGCTCATCGACTTCGTGCTGCGCCGACAGGCCCACGGCCAGGGCCACGCCCAGGCTCCACAGCAGCGACCAGATGAACATCGCATTGGCCAGGCGGTTGCGGATCGACGGAGATCTGGTCACTTTTTTTCTTCGATCCGGTAGCCGAGCCCGCGCACGGTCTCGATCAACTCGCGACCGAGCTTGCGCCGCAGCGCCGAGACGTGCACTTCGAGTGCGTTGCTGGAGACCACGCTGTCGAAACCGAGGACGATTTTCTCGAGCTCTGCCTTGGGCACGATGCGGCCGGCGCGCAGCACCAGCGCCTCGAGCACCGCCCACTCGCGCGCCGTCAGCTCGGTACGCACGCCATCGAGGCTGGCCGTGCGCGCTGTGAGATCGACCTCGACGTCACCAAACGCTTTGCACGATTGCGCCGCGCCGGCCCCGCTGCGTCGGGCAACCGCACGCAGCCGCGCTGCCAGCTCTTCGGGCGCAAAGGGCTTGACCAGGTAGTCGTCGGCGCCGGCATCCAGGCCGCCGATGCGGTCACTCAACCGGTCGCGTGCCGTCAGCACGACGGCCGGCGTTGCGTCGCCGCGGGCGCGGCGCGCCGTCAGCCACTCGATGCCGGAGCCGTCGGGCAACTGCCAATCAACCAGCCAGGCGTCGTAGGGCTCGTCGTGCAGCGCGCGCGTGTCGGCCAGGCGCTGGCACCAGTCGACACGGTGGCCATCGGCGCGCAGGAAGTCGCGCAGGCCTTCGCCGAGCGTCGGGTCGTCTTCGATCAACAGCAAGCGCATGTCGTGAACGGTAGCACTGGCCGCCGCGGGCAGCTTCAGGCGCGCTTCAGGTGCGCGGCCTTCAATCGCAGGCTCATGTTTTCTCTACCTGCGCCACGCGCCGTTTCACTTCCATCCCGTCCGTTGTTCACCACTGAACAACTGGTGCTCATTGCCAGCGTGTTCTGGACGCTGGCGTTGAACCGCCCCCTCTTCACAGCCGTGATGCGCGCGCAGACGCCGGACCTGCCAGCCAACGCGGTGTTTCTGGCGGGTCTGGCGCTGATGCTGGTGGCGGTGCAGGCGCTGTTGTTGGGCCTGGTGGCGACGCGGCACACGATCAAACCACTGGTGGCGCTGGTGACGCTGGTCGGTGCGGTGGCCATGCACTACATGCAGTCTTACGGTGTCGTCATCGATCCGTCGATGGTGCGCAACGCGCTGAACACCGATCCAGCCGAGACGCGGGAGCTGCTGTCGTGGAGTCTGGCGCTGGACCTGCTGCTGTATGCAGCGCTGCCGATCGCCTTGTTGAGCTTGACACGCATCGACGTGCGGCCCTGGCCTCGCCGCTGGCGCGCCCGCGCGGTGCTGCTGGCCGGCGCGGCCGGGCTGTTCGCGCTGACCCTGATGTGGCAGTTTCAGCCCTTGGCATCGATGGCGCGCAACCACAAGGAGGTGCGCTACCTGGTGACGCCGCTGAACACCCTGTGGTCGTTGGGCAGCGTGCTCGCGGCGGACGCCCGCGGGGCCGCCCAGCCGCGCCAGGCCATCGGCCTGGACGCTACGCCCGGTGCCAGCTGGGCCACACGCAGCAAACCACGTCTGGTCGTGGTGGTGGTCGGCGAAACAGCGCGAGCCGACAACTGGGGCTTGAACGGCTATGCCCGCCAGACCACGCCGCAGCTGGCGAAACTCATGCAAGTGGCGCCGGTGATCAATTTCAAAGACGTCACGGCCTGCGGCACCAGCACCGAAGTCTCGTTGCCCTGCATGTTTGCCGCCGTCGGGCGGCGCCAGTACGACGAAGCGCGCATCCGCGGCAGCGAGTCGCTGCTGCACGTGGCCGCACGGGCCGGCGTG
The DNA here is from genome assembly GCA_031413095.1 of Burkholderiales bacterium. Classification (GTDB taxonomy): domain Bacteria; phylum Pseudomonadota; class Gammaproteobacteria; order Burkholderiales; family Burkholderiaceae_C; genus CADEEN01. The sequence goes on from JANOEG010000437.1 coordinate 9,494, forward strand.
GCCGTGCACTGGCGCGACAACCAGAGCGGCTGCAAAGGCGTCTGCAACGGCCTGCCGCACGACACTGTCAGCGCAGCGCTCGCCCCAGGGTTGTGCCAGGACGGCCGCTGCTTCGATGAAGGCCTGCTGCGCGGCCTCGACGAGCGGTTGCGTGCATTGCACGACGGCCGCAGCACGCAACTGCTGGTGCTTCACATGCTCGGCAACCATGGGCCGTCGTATTACCGGCGCTACCCGCCGGCGTTCGAGCGCTTCACGCCGGTGTGCCGCAATGACGACCTCGGCCGCTGCACGCACGAAGAGATCGTCAACGCCTACGACAACGCGCTGCTCTACACCGACCATGTGCTGGCGACGCTGATCGGCACGCTGTCGGCGCACGCCGACCAGGTCGACACGGCGATGCTGTTCGTCTCCGACCATGGCGAGTCGCTCGGCGAAAAGAACCTGTTCCTGCACGGGGTGCCGCACATGATCGCGCCGCGCGAGCAGACCCAGGTGCCGATGGTGATGTGGTGGTCTGCCGGCTTCGGCCACAGCGCCGGTCTGGATGCCGAGTGCCTGCGTGAGCGCGCGCGCCGGCCGGCAACTCACGACCACCTGTTCCACAGCGTGCTGGCGCTGCTCGATGTGAAGACTTCGCTCTACGAGCGTACGTTCGATCTCGCCGCAGGCTGCCGCAGCCTCGATCCGGCCTTGCTGGTGCAGCGTTGACCGAGCTGCGACTCCCTCACCGCGATCTGCTCATCGCGCTGGCCGCACTGGCCCTGCTGTTGTGGTGGGAGGCCAGCGGCTGGGACATGGTGATCGCTGCCTGGTACGGCAACGAGCAAGGCTTCGCGCTGCGCAACGCCTGGCTGACACGCTCGCTGCTTCACGACGGCGCGCGCACGGCCTCGGGCGTGGCGCTGGCGGCCTGCGGCGTACTGGCTTGGCGAGGCAACGGCAGCACCCTGCCGCGCACGCTACGCCTGGCGTGGGGCGGCGTGATCCTGCTGTGCCTGCTGGCCATTCCGGCGTTCAAGCAGGTCAGCCAGACCAGTTGCCCCTGGGATCTCGAGGCTTTCGGCGGCACGGCCGCTTACGTGCCGCACTGGATGCTGTTCGTGCTCGACGGCGGACCCGGCCACTGCTTCCCGTCGGGCCATGCCGTCGCTGCGTTCGCCTTCCTGCCGCTGTACTTTCAGTGGCGCGGTGAGCGCCCGGCGCTGGCACGCACGCTGCTGGCCCTCACGCTCGGCGCGGGTGCGCTGCTCGGTTGGACGCAGCTCGCGCGTGGTGCCCATTTCCCGAGCCACACGCTCTGGTCGGCGTGGCTGTGCTGGTCCATCGGCGCCATGGCGGCACGCCGGCTGGAGCGTGATCAGCCGAGTTCGAGGTTGTCGATCAAGCGCGTCTTGCCGAGCTTAGCGGCGGCGAGTGCGACCAGCGGCTCGCCGTCCATGGGCGCTCCCAAGTCGCGCTGACGGAGCAGCGTCACATAGTCGGGCTGCCAGCCGTGCTCGGCGAGCTGGCGCATCGCCTCGGCTTCGACCGCACCCGCATCGCGCTGGCCCTGCCGCCAAGCCTCGGCCATGACGCGCAAGCTGCGCGACAGGCGCAACGCTTCGATCCGCTCAGCCTCGCTCAGGTAGCCGTTGCGCGACGACAGTGCCAGGCCGTCGGCGTTGCGCACCGTCTCACCGGCGACGATGTCGATCGGCAGCGCCATCTGCGCCACCATGCAGCGGATCACCATCAGCTGCTGGTAGTCCTTCTTGCCGAACACGGCCGCACCCGGCTGCACGAGGTTGAACAGCTTGGCGACCACCGTGCACACGCCTGTGAAGAAGCCGGGGCGAAAGTGGCCTTCGAGGATGTCAGCCAGCTCTGCCGGGGGCACCAGCTTGTAGGTTTGCGGCTCGGGGTAGAGCGTGGCCTCGTCGGGCGCGAAGACCACATCGCAGCCGGCAGCCTTCAACATCGCGCAGTCGGATTCGAGCGTGCGCGGATAGCGGTCGAAGTCTTCGTGCGGCAGGAACTGCAATCGGTTGACGAAGATCGTCGCCACCACCGGCGCGCCCGGCGGCGCGATCGCCCTGGCCTGGCGCACGAGTGCCAAGTGGCCTTCGTACAGGTTGCCCATCGTCGGCACCAGCACCGGCCGCGGCGACGTGGCGAGCGTCTGGCGAAGCAGCTCGATGTCGTGGATGACTTGCACTTCAGTACGCGTGGAGTTGATCGTCCGGAAACGTTGCGGCCTTGACTTCGCTGACATAGCGCTGAACGGCCTCCTGCACCGACGCCGCGCCGTGCATGAAGTTGCGCACGAAGCGCGGACGCCGGCCCGGCGTGATGTCGAGCATGTCGTGCAGCACCAGCACCTGACCACTCGTGCCAACACCGGCGCCGATGCCGATCACCGGCACCGGCGACGCCAGCGTGATCTCGCGGGCCAGTGCGGCCGGCACCATCTCGAACAACAGCATCTGTGCACCGGCTTCGACCATCGCCCGCACCTCGTCCCGCAGACGTTGCGCACCGGCCTCGTCACGGCCCTGCACGCGGTAGCCGCCGAGCGCGTTGACTGTCTGCGGCGTGAAGCCCAGATGCGCGCAGACGGGGATGCCGCGCTCAACGAGAAAGCGCACCGTCGGCGCCGTCCACGCGCCGCATTCGAGCTTGACCATGTGTGCCCCGGCACGCATCAGCGCGCTGGCGCTGGCAAAGGCCTGCGCCGGGCTCTCGTGGTAGCTGCCGAAGGGCAGGTCGCCGAGCAGCCAGGCGCTGCGGTTGCCGCGGGCCACGCAGCGCGTGTGGTACTCCATCTCGCCCAGCGTCACCGGCGCCGTGCTGGCCTGACCCTGCAGCACCATGCCCAGCGAATCGCCGATCAGCACGATGTCCACGCCCGCAGCGTCGAGCAGATGCGCGAAGGCTGCGTCGTAGCCCGTCAGCATCGCGATCTTCTCGCCGCCGGCATGCATCTCGCGCAGGCGGTGCAGCGTCACGGGTTTGCGTTCACTCATCGGTTCGGCGTCGAGCGGACTTGCGGGGCGGGGGCCGCAGTGTAGTGGGCCGCGCACGCGACGCTGTGCCCGCTGCGCGCTCCTCGGCCGCCTGTTGCAGCAGCCAGGCTTCGAGTGCACGCACGGCCGGCCGCGCGCGCGCCACCGGGTCCACCACCAAGATGTAGCTGCGCGGCGTCGCGATCGTCTTGGCCAATGGCGCGACGAGGCGGCCCTCGCGCAGCAGCTCGTCGACCAGCGGTCGCCGGCCCAGCGCGACACCTTGCCCGGCCACCGCGGCGGCAATCACGTCGTTGTAGCCCGACATCGACAGCCGCGCCGCCGGCTCGAGATCGGCCAGGCCCATCGCCTGCAACCACGGCTCCCACTCGACCGGCATGCCGCCGCTGACGCTCGGCTCCAACTGCAGCAAGGTGTGCGCGGCCAGATCCTGCGGCGTGACCAACGGCAGGTGACGCAGCAGCTTCGGGCTGCACACCGGCAGCACCTTTTCGCCGAACAGCGCCTGGCCGGCGAGCTTCTCGGCACGGCCGTAGCGGATCGCCAGATCGAAGCCTTCGTTGGCCAACTGGCGCATCTCGAAGCTCGCGTCCAGCCGCACGTCGATACCAGGGTGCGCACGTGTGAACGCCGGCAGGCGCGGGATCAGCCAGAACGACGCCAGGCCCGGCGTTGTCGTCAGTGCCAACACTTCGCGCTGCGACGGTGCGCGCAGCTCGCGCAACGTGCCGCGCAACTGCGACAGCACCGCCGTGCAGACGGCGAACAGGCGCGCCCCTTCGGGCGTCAGCGCCAGCGCGCGGTGCTGGCGCCGGAACAACGCTGTGCCCAGCTCGTCCTCCAGCGCGCGCATCTGGCGGCTGATCGCCGACTGCGTGACGAAGCGTTCGGCGGCGGCCTTGGTGAACGACAGCTGACGCGCCGCGGCCTCGAAGGCGGCCAGCAGGTCGAGCGGCGGCAGGCGGTCCAGTGGCTTGTTTTGCATGCTTGCAGGGAATGCGACAGGTTCCGAAAGATCGTTTGAGACTCTCTGCGGGAAGGCGCAGCATGAGCCCCAATCCGCCCGCATTCCATCATGAATCTGGTGCATGCGAAAGCGGACCGATTGGAGCACCTCATGAACCGACCCGACACCCTCACACTGGACCGCAACCGCTTTGCCACGCTGCGCGGCGCCACGCAGATCCGCGTCACCCACGGCAGCCTCTGGCTGACGGTCGATGGTGAGCCCGACGACATCTTCATCGAATGCGGCCAGGGGGTTGTGCTGCCACCGGGCGGGCGTGTCCTGGTGCAGGCCCTGCACGTCCCGGCGCGCGCCCTCGTGCTGCGCCCGGCAGGCTGGCGCGAGCGCGCTCGTGCAACCTGGTATGCACTGACTCATCGTCACGCGGGAGCGCACGGATGAGCGCAAAGATGACCCTGCCCGCCCGCGACCTCGGCGCGGCGCCCTGGCGCTACCCGAGTGTGTTGATCGACCGACTGCGGCTGGCCGATGGCCGCCAGGTGGTCGTGCGCCCGGTGCTGGCATTCGACGCCGCGGCCGAACAGGACTTCGTGCGTGCGTTGTCCGCCGGTTCACGATTGCGCCGCTTCCACGTCGGGCTGCGCGAGCTGCCACTGTCGCTGGTGCGGGCGTTGACAGATGTCGACCAAGACGCCCACGGGGCCGTCGTCGCCGAGGCCAGGGGCGACGACGACGAAGCCACCATCGTTGCCGACGCGCGCTACGTGCGCGGCCCGATGCCGGACATAGCCGCCGATGAAGCCGAATTCGCGATCGCGGTCGCCGACGACTGGCAAGGTCTCGGCCTGGGCCGCATGCTGATGCAGCACCTGGCGCACCACGCCGCGCGCCACGGCATCACACACCTGGTGGGCGACGTGCTGCCGGGGAACGGCGCGATGTTTTCCATCAGCGAGCATCTGGGCGGTACGCGGATCGCCTCGCCGCAGGGCGCCGGCGTCGTGGGCTTGCGCATCGCCCTCGGCACTCGGGCCGTGTCGCAAGCCTGACGCGCACCGACCGTGCCGGGGGTGGCCGCGACAACGCAGGCCGGCCGATCGGCGCACGGGTGACGTTGTTGCGGCGGTGACCCGGCCCTCCTCTTGACGAATTCTTGATGCGGTGCCGCCCAGTCTTGTTGCCGTCTTGTCGAATCGGCTCCTAGGATGACCCGTCCTGAACCAGGAGTCATTCATGGACTTGATGTTCGCTGCCGTCTTCTTCCTGTTCGCCGCAGTCACCGCCCTGGCGGCGGTGGGCTTCGATCGCCTCGCCCGCAGAGGAGCCCGATCGTGAGCGCGTTCGACTGGGCGGGCGCCTTCCTCGCCCTCTGCCTGCTCACTTACCTTTTCGCCGTGCTGTTGTTCCCGGAGGACTTCTCGTGAGCGCTGCACGTCTGGTCCGAAGGCGCTCGCGCCCCCTGGGGGGCGCGACGCGCAGCGTCAAGGGGGTTCTATGAACACGGCTGCCTGGATTCAACTGATCGCCTACCTCGCGCTGCTGCTGGGCATGGCTTGGCCGCTCGCGCGCTGGATCGGCACCGTGATGGACGGCCGCTTCGCGCTCGGCGCGCGCCTGGAGCGGCCGCTGTACCGCCTGGCCGGCGTCGACGCGGGCAGCGAGCAGGGTTGGCTGCGCTACGCGCTCAACCTGCTGCTGTTCAACGCGCTGGGCGTGGTCGTGGTCTATGCCCTGCAGCGCACGCAGGCTTGGCTGCCGCTGAACCCGCAGGCCATCGCGGCAGTGACGCCGGACTCGGCCTTCAACACAGCGGTCAGCTTCGTCACCAACACCAACTGGCAAGGCTACGGTGGCGAGACGACGATGAGCTACCTGACCCAGATGCTCGCGCTGACGGTGCAGAACTTCCTGTCGGCCGCCACCGGCATCGTGGTCGTGGTCGCGCTGCTGCGTGGCTTTGCGCGCCACAGCGCACAGGCCATCGGCAATTTCTGGGTCGACCTGACGCGCTCCACTCTGTGGATCCTGCTGCCGCTGTCCTTCGCCTTTGCGCTCGTTCTGGTGAGCCAGGGCGTGATTCAGAACTTCAAGCCCTACGAGACCGTGTCCACCCTGGACAGCGTGACCTGGCAGGAGCCCAAGCTCGGCACCGATGGCCAGGCACTGAAGGACGACAAGGGCCAGCCGGTGCTCGAGGACAAAACGGCAACGACGCAGACGCTGGCGATGGGCCCGGTAGCCTCGCAGCTCGCGATCAAGATGCTCGGCACCAATGGTGGCGGCTTCTTCAACGCCAACTCGGCGCACCCGTACGAGAACCCGACCCCCCTGTCGAACTTCCTGCAGATGCTCAGCATCTTCGTGATCCCGACCGCGCTGTGCTTCGTGTTCGGCCGCATGGTGGGCGACATGCGCCAGGGCTGGGCGGTGCTGGCGGCGATGACGGCGATCTTCGTCGTCGCCGTGGTCGTGGTCACCCTGGCCGAGCAGCAGGGCAACCCGCGCCTGACCGCACTTGGCGCCGATCAGGTGGCCAGCGCCACGCAGGCCGGCGGCAACATGGAAGGCAAGGAGACGCGCTTCGGCATCAACGCGTCGACGCTGTTTGCCGCCATCACCACGGCGGCCAGTTGCGGTGCGGTGAACTCGATGCACGACAGCTTCACACCGCTGGGCGGCGCGGTGCCGTTGGTGCTGATCCAGTTGGGCGAGGTCGTGTTCGGCGGCGTCGGCTCGGGCCTGTACGGCATGCTGGTGTTTGCGATCCTGGCGGTCTTCATCGCCGGCTTGATGATCGGCCGCACGCCGGAGTACCTGGGCAAGAAGATCGAGACGCACGAGATGAAGATGGTGTCGATCGCCATCCTGGTCGTGCCCTTGCTGGTGCTCGGCGGCACCGCCGTCGCCGTGATGACCGAAGCCGGCCGCGCGACGATTTTCAACCCCGGGGCGCATGGCCTGTCCGAAGTGTTGTATGCCTTCAGCTCGGCCGGCAACAACAACGGCAGCGCCTTCGCTGGTCTGGGCGCCAACACGCCCTTCTACAACATGGCGCTTGCGATTGCGATGTGGTTCGGCCGCTTCGGCGTGATCGTGCCGGTGCTCGCAATTGCCGGCTCGCTGGCGGCGAAGAAGCGCATCGCTGTCACCGAGGGCACGCTGCCCACCCACGGCCCGCTGTTCGTCGCGCTGCTGGTCGGCGTGGTGCTGCTGGTCGGCCTGCTGAACTACGTGCCGGCGCTGGCCCTCGGCCCGATCGTCGAGCACCTGATGCTCTGGAAGTGAGTGGACCATGAGTCGCAAGCAATTTGCCCTGTTCGATCCGGCGCTGGCCAGTGCAGCACTGGC
>JANOEG010000438.1:0-4415 GCA_031413095.1 Burkholderiales bacterium
GCGCACCTGCGCGTGCTCGGCGGTCTGGGCTGAACTCATGGCGGGCATGGACAGCACGGCCGTGGTGCCGGTGACAGACCTCGGCGCCTGGTTCGACTCACTCGTCAGGCCAGGGGCGTTGATCGAGCTGGCGGTGCTGGCGGCCTGCCTCGGACTGGCGTGGCTCGTCGTGCGCACGTGGCGCGGCAACATTCAGCGGCCGGCGAGCGTCTGGTTCGGAGAGCGCATCGTCGACGGCGTGCTGTTCCCGGTGATCGGCTTGGCCCTGGCCGTGTTGGCACGCTGGCTGCTCGCCCGAAGCCAGCTATTGGAGGCGGTGGCGGTGCTGCAGATCGCGGTGCCGATCCTGGCCTCGCTGGTCATCATCCGCGTCGCGGTGCGTGTCTTGCGCGTGGCGTTTCCGCAGTCGCAGCTGGTGCGTGTGGTCGAGCGCACGATTTCGTGGCTGGTCTGGGGCGCGCTCGTGCTCTGGATCACCGGCCTGCTGCCGCTCGTGTTGGCCGAGATGGATGGCATCCGCTGGAAACTCGGCGGCGCCGACGTCAGCCTGCGCAGCCTGATCGAAGCGGCGCTGTCGGCGGTGGTGGTGCTGGTCGGTGCGTTGTGGGTGTCGGCGGCCATCGAGAGCCGCCTGCTGGCAGGCGCCAACGGCAATCTGTCGCTGCGCAAGATCGCCGCCAACGCGGTGCGGGCGTTACTGCTGCTGGTGGGCCTGTTGATGGCGCTCTCCGCGGCCGGCATCCCGATCGGCGCGCTCGGCGTGCTCGGCGGTGCGGTCGGCGTCGGCATCGGCTTCGGCCTGCAGAAGCTCGCCGCCAACTACGTCAGCGGCTTCGTCATCCTCGCCGAACGCAGCTTGCGCATCGGCGACATGGTCAAGGTCGATGGCTTCGAGGGCCGCGTCAGCGACATCCACACCCGCTACACCGTGATCCGCGCCTTGAATGGCCGCGAGTCGATCGTGCCCAATGAAATGCTGATCACGCAGCGCGTCGAGAACTCGTCGTTGGCCGATCCCAAGGTATCGATCAACACCACGGTGCAGGTCGCCTACGGAAGCGACCTCGACACACTGATGCCGCGTCTGGTTCAAGCCGTGGCCCAGGTGCCGCGTGTCATCGACAAACCGGGTCCGGGCGTCAGCCTGCTGGGCTTCGGCGCCGATGGCCTCGACCTCGAGATCGGCTTCTGGATCCTCGATCCTCAGAACGGCCAGGGCAACGTCAAGAGCGACGTCAACCTGGCCATCCTGCGCACCCTCAACGAAGCCGGCGTGGAGATTCCGTACCCGCAGCGCGTGGTGCGCAACCTGAGCTAGGTTCAGTCAGCCAGACGCACCTCGACGCGTCGCGCTTCCTGGTTGCTGCCGTCACCGGTGGTGGACTCTGGCTTGCGCAGCACGGTCCGCTCGGCTGCGATGCCTTCAAGCTGTAGCGCAGCGCGCACGGCCTTGGCGCGGTTCTTCGCCAGCTCGGCGTTCATCGCTGGATCGCCGGTAGCGTCGTGAAAGCCGGAAATCAGCAGCTTCTTGCCGCTGCCCGCCGCCTGCTTGATCGCGGCCAGGGCCGCAGGCGCGTCGGCCGGCAACTCGGCCTTGCCGACGGCGAAGAACAGCGTGCCGGCGACCGTACCGGTCAACGGCGCGTCGACGAAAACGTCGCCGGCCGCGATGGCAGGTGCAGCAGTCGTGGCCGCAGCGGCGGCGGCGACGGCGGGCTTGGCCGCCGGCGGCTTGCCACCGCGCATCGTCAGCCAGCCGAGCAGGCCGATGATCAGCAGCAGCACGACACCGAGGGCGGTGCCGACGCCGATGCGCGTGCCTTGGTCTTGTTCGTCCAACATGTTTTCTTGCTTTCAGTCTTTGGAGAGGAGGGGGATGTCGTTGCCGCTGTCAGCGCCGAGCAGGCCGGCGCGCGAGTACACGCCGAGCTTGTCGCGCGTGTCGTCGATGTCGAGGTTGCGCATCGAGAGCTGGCCGATGCGGTCGGCGGCGGTGAAGGAGCCTTCGCCGCTTTCCATCGTCAGCCGCTCTGGGTGGTAGGTGAGGTTCGGGCTCTCGGTGTTCATCAACGTGTAGTCATTGCCTCGGCGCAGTTCGAGTGTCACCTCGCCGGTGATCGCACGCGCCACCCAGCGCTGCGCCGTTTCGCGCAGCATCAGTGCCTGCGGGTCGAACCAGCGGCCGTGGTAGAGCAGCTTGCCCAGGCGGCGGCCGTTGCTGCGGTACTGCTCGATCGTGTCTTCGTTGTGGATGCCGGTGACCAGACGTTCATACGCGATGTGCAGCAGCGCCATGCCCGGCGCTTCGTAGATGCCGCGGCTCTTGGCTTCGATGATGCGGTTCTCGATCTGATCGCACATGCCCAGGCCGTGACGGCCGCCGATGCGGTTCGCTTCTTCGAAAAGCGCGACGGCGTTGGCAAACGTCTTGCCGTTGAGCGCCACCGGCACGCCTTCGTCGAAGCGCACCGACACCGTCTCGGCCTTCACCGCCACGTCGTCGCGCCAGAAGGCCACGCCCATGATCGGCTTGACGATGTGCAGGCTGGCGCTCAGCTGCTCGAGGTCTTTGGCCTCATGCGTCGCGCCGAGCATGTTCGAGTCGGTCGAGTACGCCTTCTCGACGCTCATCTTGTAGTCGAAGCCGTTGGCGATCAGGAACTCGCTCATCTCCTTGCGGCCACCGAGCTCATCGATGAAGGTTTGGTCCAACCACGGTTTGTAAATGCGCAGCTTCGGATTGGCGAGCAGGCCGTAGCGGTAGAAGCGCTCGATGTCGTTGCCCTTGTAGGTGCTGCCGTCGCCCCAGATGTCGACGCCGTCCTCGCGCATCGCGATCACGAGCGCGGTGCCGGTGACGGCGCGGCCGAGCGGCGTGGTGTTGAAGTAGGTCGCGCCGCCCGTGCTGATATGGAAGGCGCCGGACTGGATTGCGGCGATGCCTTCGGCCACGAGCTGCGGCCGGCAATCGATCAGCCGCGCGATGTCCGCGCCATACGCCTTGGCCCTTCGCGGAATCTCGTCGTAGTCGCTCTCGTCGGGCTGGCCGAGGTGCGCGGTGTAGGTGCAGGGGATCGCGCCTTTCTTGCGCATCCAGAGGACGGCGGCGCTGGTGTCGAGGCCGCCGGAGAAGGCGATGCCGACGCGTTGGTTGGCGGGGAGGGATTGGAGGATGTGGGTGGGCATAGCTAGGCCAGAGATCGAAGTTGGAGCAGCGTGTCGTCGATTGCTTTCAGCAAGACCGCCGGCGCATTCCGTGCAACGTAGAAGCCTCGCAGATGTTCAAGGATAGGAGTGGCCGAGTACGCATACTCCTTGAAGTGTTGGAGTTCATACACCGCTGCAAGCTGTTGTGTAAGAGGTATGCCCTCATCCGCTTTCTCACCGACGGCAGAAATTTGACGCATCAACTCATGAAAGAGTTCGTACCGTTTCGTGCGCTCTTCGCGAGCCCGCTGATCGAGGTACTTGAGTAGCCCGATGACGAACGAAATCGCAGCGCCTGCGACCGTGACTAAGGAGACGTACTTGAGGATTGAATCGATGATGTCAATCACGCCACCGCCACCGGAATCTTCCCGATCTTCATCTGCCACTCGCGCGGCCCGGTGATGTGCACGCTGGTGCCATCGGCGCTGACCGCCACCGTGACCGGCATGTCCTTCACATCGAACTCGTAGATCGCTTCCATACCGAGGTCGGCGAAGCCGACGACCTTGGCACCCTTGATCGCCTTCGAGACAAGGTAGGCCGCACCGCCGACGGCCATCAGGTAGGCGCTCTTGTGTTTCTTGATCGCCTCGATGCCAGTCGGCCCGCGCTCGGCCTTGCCGATCATCGAGATCAGGCCGGTCTCGCTTAGCATCATCTCGGTGAACTTGTCCATGCGCGTCGCCGTGGTCGGGCCTGCAGGGCCGACCCCCTCGTCGCGCACCGGATCGACCGGACCGACGTAGTAGATGACGCGGTTGGTGAAGTCCACCGGCAGCTTTTCGCCCTTGGCGAGCATGTCCTGGATGCGCTTGTGCGCGGCGTCGCGGCCGGTGAGCATCTTGCCGGACAGCAGCAACGTGTCGCCCGGCTTCCACGCGGCGACTTGCTCCTTGGTCAGCGTATTGAGATCGACCTTCTGGCTCTTGTTGTAGTCGGGCTGCCAATGCACGTCGGGCCAGAGGTCGAGGCTCGGCGGCTCGAGGTAGGCCGGGCCGGAGCCGTCCATCACCACGTGCGCGTGGCGCGTCGCGGCGCAGTTGGGGATCATCGCGACCGCCTTGCCGACGGCGTGCGTCGGGAAGGTCTTGATCTTGACGTCGAGTACGGTGGTCAGGCCGCCCAGCCCTTGCGCGCCGATGCCCAGGGCGTTGACTTTGTCGCAGAGTTCGACACGCAGTTTTTCTTCATCGGTCTTCGGGCCG
>JANOEG010000439.1:0-1940 GCA_031413095.1 Burkholderiales bacterium
GTGCTGACGCCCGGCTTGCCGGTGGAGCATGTCTTCAAGCGCGTGCGTGAAGCCGTGGTGCGCGCCTCGCGCGAAGCGCAGGTGCCGTGGGAGAGCTCGTCGCTGCAAGGCGAGTTCTCGTTCGTACCGGCTGTGGCCACCGCACGCGATGGCGCCGTCGATGCCGAAGCGGCGGCCGAACTCGCTTTCTGGAACAGCGTGCAAGGCGCGAGCCGCGCCGACGATCTGCGCGCCTATCTGCGCCAGTATCCACGCGGGCGCTTCGTTGCACTGGCGCAATCACGCTTGGATGCGGCCGCTCCCGCAGCAGCGCCGACGCTGATCGCTGCCAAACACCATTTGCCACGCGTCGGCGACAGCTGGCGTTACCGCGTGCAGGACCAGTTCCGCCTCGGCGATCTGTTCGTCACTGCCAAGGTCGAGCAGGTCAGCGACACCAGCATCGCCGAAAGCCGAACGACGAGCACCGACGCCACACCGCGCAACAGCCGCGTCGCACTCGCCCCGGCCTTCAGCCCTCCGCACGACGCAACCGTGGCGCCCGCAGAGTTCGCGCCCTACCTGCAAGCCGCGGGGTTGATCGGCCCGGCGCTGCACAGCGCCGAGTTGTCGCAGCAGGTCGAGCAGGCCACCGTGCCGCTGCACGTGAGTCTCGAAGGAGACGAAGACGTGCAGGTTGCCGCCGGCAAGTTCCGCGCGCAAAAGGTCGTGCTGCGCGGCCAGGCGCAGACGCGCGGCGCGGCGCGCTCGGGCGCGGTCATCACCGAGCACCGCCTCTGGTACGCCAGCGAGGCCAAGCGCGTGATCAAGCACGAGACCACGACGACGGTCGGCGGCGCCCTGCGGCAAGCGACCAGCGTAGAGTTGGTGGAGTTCAGCGTGCGTTGAGGCGCGCGCGTGCGGGATCAGTCACGCTCGGCCATCAGCGTGGCAATCGCGGCGCCCAGCGCCAGGTCGTCTTCGGCGCCGAACGTGTGACGGCGCAGATCGCCCCGCCGGTCGATCAGCACCAGGCTCGGAGTTCCCTGCATGCCGTAGGCCCACATCGTGGCGGGGATCGGGTCACGTGCGTCAGCCCTCGGCGCATCGACGCCCACCGGAAATGCAACCCGGTACTCGTGCAGAAAAGCCTGCAGCGACACAGGCGTCATGGCCGCATGATGTTCGAACACGGTGTGCAGGCCGATGACGGCCACATCCTGCGCGTCGAACGCGGCCTGGATGCGTTGCGCCTGCGGCAGCCCGTGATGCACACAGGCCGGGCACAGCATCTGAAACGCATGCAGCACCACCACCTTGCCGCGCAGATCGGCTAGCTGCAGGGGGCGGTCGCTGCGGTTGAACCAGCGGACGGTCGTCCACTCCGGCGCTGCTCGGCCAGCAGGTTCGAGGCCAAAGGAGCGCGTGCTCATCGGCGCCGAGAGATCAACTTGCGCATGGCCACTCCTACACTTTGCTGATGCACGGCCCGCATTGCAACACCCGGCCTCGCGCTTGAACAGCAGGCACAAAACGGTGACCGGTGCAGCAGGGTGCGCTTATCGACCGACCTTTGAGGACCCACGATGTCAACGCAGCCGAACGTATCGCGAATGGTCGAAGACATCGTCGGCTGCAAGTGGTCGTTGGCGGTGCTCGGCGCCGTGCGCGGCGGCGTCTGCCGACCCGGCGCGTTGGAACACTCGATCGAAGGTCTGTCGAAGAAGGTGCTCAACGAGCGCCTCGCCAAGCTGGTGCGTTTCGGCGTCCTCGACAAGCAGGCTTATCCCGAGTTGCCGCCGCGCGTCGAGTACCGGCTGACGCCTTTCGGCGCCAGGTTCTGCGGTGTGCTCGACGGCATCGAAGCGCTGCAGCGCGAGATCGATCGCTGACGAGGCCGCAGTCGGCCTCGAGTTCGCAAGTCAGCCACGTTGCGCCAGCTGCGCGCGCTGCGCGTCGTA
>JANOEG010000440.1:0-4466 GCA_031413095.1 Burkholderiales bacterium
ATGGGCAAGACCTGCACGATCCTCGGCGCGATGCTGCTGCTGGTGGCGCTGGTCGACGTGGCGAGCTACGCTTGGCGGCGTGCGATGACGAGGTGACCATGATTCGATTGCTGCTGACTCTGCTGCTTGCCGCGGGCTTGACGGCCTGCGGTACGCCCTACGCCACCGTGAAGAACAAGAGCGGCGATCCGGTCATGCTGCTCGGCCACGACCCGGTGAGCTACTTCACCAAGGGCCAGCCCGAGCGCGGCAAGCCTGAGTTCAAGGCCAGCCTGCCCGAGCGCACCTACTACTTCGCGAACGACGAGCAGCGGCGCCTGTTCATCGCCGACCCTGCGAAATACGAGCCGCAGTACGGCGGCTTTTGCGCCAGCGGCGCCGCCTACGCGATCAAGCTCGGCAGCGACCCCACCTCCTGGGTGGTGCGCGACAACCGTCTCTTCATCTTCGGCGACGTGCTCGGCAAGACAGCGTGGGAGCTCGACCCGGCCTGGAATGTCAGGCACGGCGACACGCTGTGGCCCGAAGCCGCCCCCAACGGCTGGCGCGGGCAGTCACTCAAGCGCTACGTCAGCAAGGTCGATCACTACAAGACCGGCGCACAGATCGTTGCCGAGTACAAAGCGAAAAACCCCGGCAAGGAATGGCCGCGCTACGACGTCGGCAGCATGTTCGCCAACCTGTTCACCAAGCCGCCCGGCTGGCGCGCCGCCGAAGGGCACAGCCAGCCGGCCCTCGGCTATCCCGAGTAGCTACTTCTTCGCCGCAGCGACTTCTTTCTCCAGCTCCTCGCCGCTCTTGTAATGCGGCACGCGCAGCACCAGGCGCTTGCTGCGCTGGAAGAAGCTGTTGCTGCCAGCGACTTCCTCCTTCCAGTACTTGTCGGCGAGTTCGCGGTTCTTCTTGACGTCGAGCTCATAGCCGGCTTTCGAGCCCGCGCCGCCGAAGATGTAGAGCTTGCCGTCGTCGATGCGCCAGCTATCGGCGTCGCCGCCCCACGGAATGCCATAGACGATGCCGTTGGCGCAGTAGCCGCCGTACTGCGGCAGGTAGCGCGCCGGCTCCTTGTCGAACAGCGCCTTGTGCTCGGCACTCGCAAAGCGGAAGGTCACGCCTTCGTGGACGCTCTTGATCTGCGGCGAGCCGAGGGCGTGCTTGCCTTGGGTGAAATAGGCCACCACGTCATGGCCCTTGAGCATGACGCGCTCGTCGCCGTCCATCGCCACGGCATTGACCGGCTTCAGCGCAGACGAAGGGTTCTGTGCCTGCAAGGCTCCACAAGCGGCCAGACCCACCGCCATCGACAGACAAGCAATCAACCGCAGAAAAGACATCTGAAACTCCTTTGACAAGGCCGATAGCTTATCGTCGGCATGCGCTGCGCCGCTGCGGACTTGTCTGCGTAAGGAACCTTCCAGGCCCGCGACCACCCAAGAGTGCACTCCATGGCCAAGCTCCGCGAGAACCAGCTCTCGATCCAGCGCTACCGCAGCCGCGCTGCGGGCTATGACGCCTCGGCGCAGTTCACGATGCCGCTGCGCGAGCGCACGATCGCGTTGCTGCAACTGCGGCCGGGGCAGACCGTGCTCGACGTCGGCGCCGGCACCGGCCTGTCGTACGCGCTGCTGAGGCAAGCGGTTGGCGAGCAAGGCACGGTGCTGGCCTTCGAGCAGAGCCCGGAGATGTTCCAGCAGGCCCGTGCGCGTGTCATGCGCGAGCGCTGGGCCAACGTCTGGCACTCGTGCACCGCCGCCGAAACAGTGAAGCTGCCGGAGCGAGCGGACGCCGTGCTCTTCAACTATGTGCACGACATCAGCCGCACGCACGCCGCAGTGGACAACATCATGCGCCAGGTCAAACCGGGCGCGCATGTGGCCGTGGCCGGCATGAAGTTCTTCCCTTGGTGGACCGGCCCGCTGAACCTGCTGCCTTGGCTGAAGAACCGCCCGTACAACGCGCGCCCAGCCGACCTGTGGCATCCGTGGGATCTGATCGAGCGCTGGTGCGACGGCTTCCAGCGCGCATCCACGCAATCGGGCATGGGCTACATCGCGCATGGCCGGCGCAAGCAGGACGCTCATCCATGACCAGACCGTCGAAGCACCGCGCCGCCGCGCCAGCGCCCGACGGCGGCCTCGCGGCTCGCTATGCCGCGGTCCGCGAGCGCACGATGGCGCTGGCCTTGCCGCTGTCCGAGGCCGACGCACAGGTTCAGTCGATGCCCGACGCCAGCCCCGTCAAGTGGCACCTCGCGCACACGACATGGTTCTTCGAGACCTTCGTGCTCGAGCGCTTCGAGCCCCACTTCGAACCGCACCATGCGGCCTTTCGCGTGCTGTTCAACAGCTACTACCAGGGTGTGGGCGATCAGCACCCGCGGCCGCAACGCGGGCTGATCACGCGGCCAGACCTGGACGCTGTGCGGCGCCTACCGGCACGCCGTTGACGAGCGCGTTGCCGCATTGCTCAGCCGCAGCGACACGCCGGCCGAAGCGGTGACGCTGATCGAGCTCGGCCTGCAGCATGAGCAGCAACATCAGGAGCTCATCCTCACCGATGTGAAGCACCTGCTGTCGTGCAACCCGCTGGACCCGGTGTACCAGGCGCAGTGGCCGCTGGCGCGCGTGGCCCCGGTGGCGCCAGCGTGGCTGGTGTTCGACGGCGGCCCAGTCGAGATCGGTCACGACGGCAATGGGTTTGCGTTCGACAACGAGTCACCGCGCCACGCCACGCTGCTGCACCCGTACGCGCTGGCCAACCGGCTGGTCACGCATGGCGAGTGGCTGGTTTTCATAGAGAACGGTGGATACAGCGACGCCCACTGGTGGCTCGCCGCGGGCTGGGATTGGCGCTGCGCCAACGCCATCGAAGCGCCGGCCTATTGGCGGCATGACAGCGCGCGCTGGACCAGTTTCACACTGCACGGCCGTGTGCCGATCGATGCCCACACGCCGATCGTGCACGTGAGCTACTTCGAGGCCGATGCCTATGCGCGCTGGCGCGCGGCGCAAGAAGGCGTGCCGTGCCGGCTGCCGACGGAGACCGAGTGGGAAAACGCAGCGCAGTTGCACGCCAGCGCGGCAACAGCGCAAGGCAACTTCGTCGAGTCCGGCGCACTGCACCCGATGCCGCTCTCGCGCGCCGCGCACAGCGCCGTGCCGATGCAACTCTTCGGCGACGTATGGGAGTGGACCGCGTCGTCCTACGCGCCCTACCCCGGCTACCGGCCCTGGGCGGGCGCGGTCGGCGAATACAACGGCAAGTTCATGATCAACCAGTACGTGCTGCGCGGCGGCTCGTGCGCGACGCCACGCGACCACATCCGCGCCAGCTACCGCAACTTCTTCCCGACCGATGCACGCTGGCAATTCAGCGGCGTGCGTCTGGCCCGTGACCTCGATTGAGGAACCTTCCCATGCTGCTGCGCCGTGACCTCATTGCCTTGACATTGATCTTGAGCGCCACGTCGTTCGCTGCCACCTACAGCAGCCCCAACGAGGGCCCGTGGCGCACCAGCAGCGAGGCCGGCGGCGAGCGCCTGATGCTCGAAGGCCATGACGCTGTGGCCTACTTCACGCAGAACAATGCCGTGCGCGGCGATCCGGCGATCAAGCTCGAACACAAGGGTGTGGTCTATCGTTTTGCCAGCGAGGCCAACAAGGCCGAATTTCAGCGCACCCCCGAAAAGTACATGCCGCAGTTCGGCGGCTTCTGCAGCAACGGCATCAATTACGCCGTGCCCTGGGGCGGCGGCGGCGGTCCCAACACGTGGCGCATCTACCGCGGCAAGCTCTATGTCTTCGGCGGCCAGTCCTCGCGCGATCATTTCGAGATCGAGACCGAGAAGAACCTCGAGCTCGCGCACAGATACTGGAACGAAGCAGTCGCTGGCTCGAACGCGCTCTTCACGCGCTACATGCGCCTCGTCTTCCGCGTGCCGCACTACAAGACCGGCAAACAGCTGAACGATGAATGGGAGGCGCTGCGCGCCGCCGGCAAGTTGCCGGTGATGCCGGGTGCAGCGCAGGTGGTGCCTGCGGCGCCTTGAGGGTTGACCAGGTTGGGTTGATTGCTTGCGATCAGGGATCAGTAGCGAATAGGCGGGTTCGCTTGAACGATCACATCTACCGCAATGGCGACGTTCGACCCGCAATCTGCAACGGTCACTTGCGAGCACAACCGACCCTACATCGCCGTCAGTCGCTGGGTGCCTCGCCAGATCGCCTTCGGAGGCAGCAATGGCGGACTCACGATGCACGACGCTTCGACGCAGAGCAGCTGACGCCAGGCCAGTGGTTCCAAGTCGGCGATGCGCGTGCAGCGCTCGGGACCGGGATTCCAGAGCACCTGGTCCGTGAAGCCATCGTTGGCGACGATTTCCATCGTTCGCAGGGGCTCACGAACGACGACCCGCTTCGGCGCCCCTGGATAGATGCGGTCAAGTTCGCCGGTGATCGCGAGTTGTG
>JANOEG010000441.1:0-4488 GCA_031413095.1 Burkholderiales bacterium
CGCGCTGACCGCGCTGCGCACGCACCACCTGGCCTTGCATGAGGTCGATAACGGGAATGAGGTTCATGGAACCGGGGAAGACAGTGCAACGATGAAACGGGTTTGGGTGTACGAGTATCTCAGCGGCGGTGGCGACTTCCACGGCGATGCGCTGTTGCGCATGGGCGTGTCGATGCGCGACGCGATGGTGGCCGACTTGCTGCGTGTCGAAGGCTGCAATGTCACCGCCGCGACCTGCGCGCTAGCCAGCGCACTGCCGCACGGCGCGGCCGGTGTGCAGGCCCATGGCGGTGAATCGCCCGCTGCCTTCGTCGCGCGTCAGTCTGCGGCACACGAAGTCGTGTGGTTGGTCGCGCCGGAGACCGGCGGCCTGCTGGCGTCACTGCAGCGCGCGGTGGACACCGCTCGCTGGCTCGGCTGTGACGCAGCCTCAATTGCGCTGGCCAGCAGCAAACGCGCCACCACCGAACGCCTGGCCGCGCACGGCGTGCTGACCCCGCGGGCATTTGCCGACGCTCCTTCGACCCGGCGCTGGGTCACCAAGCCCGACGACGGCGCCGGTGCGACCGACACACAACTGCACGACGATCTGAGCGCTGCGCGCGACCATGCGGCTGCGTCGATGGTGATCGAGCCCTGGGTCGAAGGCGCGGCGATGAGCTTGTCGCTGCTGTGCCGGCGGTCGAGCTTCGAGTTGCTGAGCGTGAACCGGCAGCAGATCGCGATCGATGGTCAGGGCCAGGTGTCGTTCGAAGGGGTGGCGATCGATCGGCAAGCTGCCACCGGGGCGCAAGGCGCCGAGTTCGAACGCATCGCCCGCGAGGTCGTGCGTGCGATCCCCGGCCTGAGCGGCTTCGTCGGCATCGACCTCGTCTGGCACGACGCGCGCGGCCCGGTTGTGATCGAAGTCAACCCGCGTGTGACCTGCGCCTACGTCGGCTTGTCGGCCGCGCTCGGCCGCAACCTGGCGGCGGAGTTGCTGCATGCATGAGTTGATCGTCGTCGGCTGGGACATCGGCGGCGCGCATGTCAAGGCGAGCGTTCGGCGCGGCGGCGAGGTGCTCGACGCCGCGCAGTGGCCCTGCCCGCTCTGGCAAGGCCTGGAGCATCTGCAACAGGCGCTGGCCGCCGCGCAGCAGCGCTGGCCTGCGCTGGCGGATGCCGGATATGCGGAGCACGCGGTGACGATGACCGGCGAGATGGTCGACCTGTTCGCCGACCGCGAAGACGGCGTGCAGCGCATCGCGGCCGTGCTGGCGCAAACCTTCACACCGGACTCGCTGCACTTCTTTGCCGGCGATGCGGGCTGGTGCGGCCCCCATCAAGTGGCGCAGCAGTGGCGGCATGTCGCCTCGGCCAATTGGCTGGCGACGGCCTTGCACGCGGCGATGCAACTCGCCGAGCACGATGCGTTGCTGGTCGATATCGGCAGCACCACCACAGACCTCATCGCGCTGCGGCGCGGCCGCGTGCTGACCCAGGCACGCACAGACGCCGACCGGCTGGCCAGCGGCGAGCTGGTCTATCACGGTGTCGTGCGCACACCGCTGTGTGCCGTGGCACAACGCATCGCCTGGCGCGGCCGCGACTGCAACGTCATGAACGAGTTCTTCGCCACCACGGCCGATGTCTATCGGCTCACCGGCGAGCTCGATCCCGCGCACGACCAGGCGGCCAGCGCCGACGGCGCGGCCAAGGATGCGCGCGCCACTCGGCAACGCCTGGCCCGCATGATCGGCCTCGATGCGCGCGACGGCACAGAAGACAACTGGCTGGCCTTTGCGCGCGAATGGAAACGCCATCAACTGAACGCACTGCGCGAGCAGCTCGCTCGCGTCAAACAGCTTCACGCGCTGGCTGATGACACGGTGCTCATCAGCGCTGGCTGCGGCGACTTCCTCGTCCGCGAGTTGGGCGACAACTGCCTCGACTATGCGAGCCAGGTCGCTCGCGTTGCCGGGCCAGTTGCGCGCTGGGCCCAGGTCTGCGCCCCGAGCGTGGCGGTGGCGGCCCTGTGGTCGCTTCACAGTAAAAACGCCTGACATGTGGGTCGTCAAACTCGGTGGCAGCCTGACCGGCGATCCGCTGTTACCGCAGTGGCTGGCGCTGCTGGCGCAGCTCGGCGGCGGACGCGTCACCGTGGTCTGCGGCGGTGGACGTTTTGCCGATGAGGTGCGGCACGCTCAGGGGCTGTGGCAGTTCGACGATACCGCGGCGCACAACATGGCGGTGCTGGCGATGGCGCAGACCGCCTACATGGCACAGAGCCTGAACCCGCAGCTGCAGCTGGCCAGCAGCGAGGCCGAGATCCGGCGCGTGCTGCACGGCGGCCACGCCGCCGTGTGGCTGCCGATGGAGTGGCTTCGCACGCAGGCGGATGCGCTGGCGAACTGGGACCTTACCGCCGACAGCATGGCCGTGCACCTGGCGCGTCAGCTCAACGCCGAGCGCTTGGTCATGGTCAAGTCATGCGCGATCGACGGCTCGGCAACGCTCGCCCAGTTGAGCCAGCAAGGCGTGCTCGACCAGCGCTTCGTCTCGATGGCCGATGGCGTGGCCTTCCCGATCAGCATCGTTCACAAGAGCGCGCTCGACTCCGTGCGTGCGCTGCTGATCGGTGCGTCGCGCCCGCCCGACGCGGCTTGACGTAGCGCGAGCAGCCGCTGCGGGTCGAGCACGCCGCTGCGGTCGCCGTTGCACACCGCCGTGCGGAAGCCGGCGAAGTCCGGCGCGAGAGACGCGAGCCGCGGCAGGTGTTCGACGCGCAACGCTCCGGCCAGGCCGCACATCAGGGACGCGGCGCGCGTGGAGTCGATGAAGTGCTGCAGGGCTGTCATCGGCACGCAGTCGAACAGGCTGCCGGCGCCTTTGTCGGCAGTGTCCACCATCAGTCCGGCGAAGCCGAGGCTGGCAGCGTGGTTGACGAGCGCAGCGTCGAGGCCGCTGTCGGCGATGAGCACGGGCACGACAGGTCGGCCGCAATGGGCGAGCATCGCCAGCACGTCGCGTGCAGCAGCGTCGTTCTCAATGCCGACCTTGACGAAGTCCACACCGCAATCGGCTACAGCGTGGACACGCGCTGCGATCTCGTCGTGGGCCTGCGTCGGCAGGTCGCCGATCGTTGCGCTGATCGGCACGGCGACATCGCGCAGCGCCGCGACGCAACTACGGATCGTCGCCAGCGGCAACCCACCAAGGGCACCGTGGCGCGGCTCTTTCAGATCGATGAAATCAGCCCCACCGGCTGCTGCCAACAAGGCTTCATGCGGGCTGCGCACACTGACCAGCAGCTTCATCGCGGTGGCCTCGCGCGGTGCATCGCCACCGCTTCACGCAGCCACGCCCACGCTTCGCGCTCGCCGTCGCCGGCGGTCTTGTCGATGGCGATCTGCAAGTAGGCCATTTCGCTGTCGATCTTTTCCGCGGGCAGCATGTGCAGGCGGCTGACCAGCACCGCGCCTTCGATCACCGCCGCCTGCGCGCGATTCAGGCCGGCAAACGGCGCGTGGCGCACGGCGTGCACGCGGTCCAGCTTCAGCACCGGACGCTGCGCATCATCGTCTCGCTCCGCCAATCGCAATTCGATGTGCTCCAGCGCACAGGCCAAGCGCACGCCGGGCACCTGCTCAGCCGGCAACGTCGGCCAGCTCTTGCGGCCGGTGACGCAGCCGGCGAAGACGCGCGTGTCGGTGACGAGGTTGAGCACCGCATGGCCCGTGGCGACGATGTTGTCGTGCGTCGTCGACGGTTTGAACGGCATCAGCACGATGCTCTCACCCTGGTAGCGCACGCCCATCGGCGCCACATGCGGCGTGCCGTCGGCCGCCATCGTGGTGACGACAGTTTCGAAGATCTGGTCGTTCATAACGACGATTTTTTCATGGTCGTTCCCGGCGCGCACCACGCGTTCAAGTCTTCCGCGGTTCTTTCGTCGGCGCAGCCCCAGTCGAGCGGCTGATCCTGCACATAACGCTTGCCCAGGCGCCACGCGATCTCGGCATGCGCCAGTTCGACACCCATGTAGAAGGCATGCGCCGCGTCGTGCTCGAGGCCGAGCTGGGGCCACAGTTCGAAGGCGCCCTGCCCCAGGCGCAGGCCGTCGCGGTTATAGACATGCAGGCCGGCGGGCGAGATCTGGATGCGGAAGTTGGGGTCGCGCACCTGCGCCGCAGTGGTGGCGATCTCAGCGGCCGTGTCGGGAAACGGGTGCTTGGCGTGCACCGTCATCAGTGCGTCGCTCAGGCCCTTGGGCAGCATGCGCTGGGTGGCCGCGGCATGCATCACGCGCCGGGCCACGTCGGCCTCGCGCACGGCACGCCGCGCATGGCCGCTGACCTGGGTGGTCAATATCGCAGCCACGTCGAGTTCGGCGGCGATGCCCAGCAGCAGCGCGTTGATGCCACTGGTGTCGGCTTCGGTGAGCTCGGTGAGGTTGCCCACCCCCATCATCAGCGGCGCCTGCGGGTAACGCTGGCGCAACGCGTGGTA
>JANOEG010000442.1:0-5554 GCA_031413095.1 Burkholderiales bacterium
CGGAGACCAGCCGTGTGTCGTCGCGCGCCACCAGCGTGATCGCCAGGCCCGAGGCGCCCGCGCGGCCGGTGCGACCGATGCGGTGCACATAGTCCTCGGCGTTGAATGGCACGTCGAAGTTGAAAACCGCCGGCAAGTCGGAAATGTCGAGGCCGCGCGCGGCGACGTCGGTGGCCACCAGCACATCGACTTCACCAGCCTTGAATGCGGCCAGCGATTTCATGCGCTCGTCCTGCGAGTTGTCGCGATGAAGCGCCGCCGTTTTCAGGCCGTCGCGCTCGAACGAACGGGCCCGACGCGCCGCGCCGAGCTTGGAGTTGACGAAGACCAGCGCTTGTCTGATCGAACGCTGGCGCAGCGCCTGACAAACCACGCGTCACTTGTCGTCGTCGGCAACGCTGTAGAAGTGCTGCTCGACGTTCGTCGCGGTGGCGTTGGGCCGCGCCACCTCCACTGTTATGGGGTCTTGCAGGTAGCTCTGCGCCAGTCGGCGGATCTCGGGCGAGAAGGTCGCCGAGAACAACAAGGTCTGCCGTTGTTTAGGCAGGTAAGACAGGATGCGCTGAAGGTCGGGCAAGAAGCCGATGTCGAGCATGCGGTCGGCCTCGTCGAGCACAACGTACTCCACCTGATGCAGCGCGCAGTTCTTGGCCTCGATGTGGTCGAGCAGGCGGCCGGGCGTGGCGATCAGCACCTCGACGCCGGCTTTGAGTTCGGCCGTCTGCGGCTTCATGTCCACGCCACCAAAGACGACCATCGAGCGCAGGTTCGAGCGCTTGGCGTACTTGGCGACGTTCTCGGCCACCTGAACCGCCAGCTCGCGCGTCGGCGTCAGCACCAGCGCCCGCACTGGGTGCCGGGCTGGCGAGGCGCTGGCGTTCTCGTGGTTCATCATGCGCTGCAACAGCGGCAATGTGAAGGCGGCGGTCTTGCCGGTGCCGGTTTGCGCCGCGCCCATCACGTCGCGGCCTTGGAGCACGATCGGGATGGCCTTGGCCTGGATCGGCGTCATCGACGTGTAGCCGCTGTCGACCACGGCGGCCAGCAGTTTGGGGTCGAGCGCGAGGGTGTCGAAGCGCGTGGCGTGCACTTCGGTCAAGTCGGGGGTTTCTGCAATCACCGGTTGATTATCTCCTGCGGCGATCTCCGACGCCACGGATGACCAGCCAGCGCGGCGCCCGGAAGCGCACGATGCGCCAGTACAGCGCAACGTAGAGCAACGCGAACAGCAGGATGAAGGCCGCTTGGATCAGCGTGCTGTCGTAGAACAACATCGCGGGCACAACCGAAACCGAACACAGGATCCACAGGTACGGCGAGGTCATCGAGTTGCGCCGCGTCAGGCCGCGCGCGTCCTGGTTGCCGACGGCCCAGCGCATCAGACGTTTGAACACCAGCATGTGCAGGTGAACGCCGTCGGGCATGCCGGGAGACATGCCGCGCAGCAGCTTCTTGCGATAGACCGAAAACAGGGTTTCGAACACCGGGTACATGCACAGCAGCAACGGAAACATCGGCGACACGTCGGGGTTGCGGTGCAGCAGCAGGATGGCCAGCTCGGCCAGGTAAAAGCCGAGAAAGTAGGCGCCACCGTCGCCGAGAAAAATCAGCCCGGCCGGAAAGTTCCAGACAAAAAAACCGAGCAGCGCACCGATGCCGACCAAGGCCAGCGCTGCGACGACGGCGTCGCCGACGTCGAAGGCCACGTAGGCGAGCCCCGCCAGCATCAGCAACACGCACATCGACGCCAGGCCGTTGAAGCCGTCGATGATGTTCACGGCGTTGGCGACGCCGGTGACGACGAAGACAGTGACGACCGCCGCGCCGGCGCCGAAGGCGACCACCCAATCCAGCCCCGGAATGTCGGTGCGCGTGATCGCCGCGTCGACGAACCACACCGCCAGCGCTGCGGAAACCGCAGTGAAGAACAGGCGGCGGCGCGGGCTCTGGGCCTTGGTCAGGTCTTCCGCGATGCCGGCTGCGAAAGCGGGCAGACCACAGGCGAGCAACCAACCAGCGATTGGCAGCACGTCAGGGTCCCGCCAAGCCGCCAATGCCACACCGGCACTGATGCCAGCGAAGATGCCGAGACCACCGATGCGGGGCACCGGCCGCGCGTGAAATTTCTGCGGACCGGACAGGTCGTGGTCGCCGGCCAGACGCTCCAGGCCCTTGGCCGAGCGAACCAACGCCAAGGTCACGACAAACGACGCCAGCAGTGCAGACAATACGAGCCACATCACGCACCAGTGTAGTGATGGCCTGTCGCGAGCGCGCCACGGCAACGGATAGAATCCGCGCGCCTTGAAGCTCCGCTGTCCGATGGCCGAGGTGGGGCACGCGCACAGCACGCCGCCGGCCCGCACGGCAGGTAGTGAGCTAGGCGACGCCACCGAAATCGTCTGCGTCCGACCCGACCGAATGCCATCACCGAAATCCGTCCTCGTTGCCACTTTTGCCGTCGCTTTGGCGTGGGGCGCGGCGTCGGTCGCCGTCGCGCAGACGGCGCCAGCAACGTCGACCGCCGATCCGGGCGTGGCCGCCAGTTCGGGCGGCCCGATCCGCCTGCGGCAGCCGGGCGTACCGGCGCCCTTGCCTGCCGCCAGCGCGCCGGGCGAGTCAACGAGGATGCAGCAGCAGTGGATGCTGCAATCGCCGCCGCCGGACAAGCACCCGCCGGGCGAGTTCGAGCTCTTCGTGCGACGCCTGGTCGGCGGGGAGGTGGAGATCAAACGCTTCGGCGCCGAGCTGATGGTGCCGCTGCCGGCCGACAGCACCGAAGTGGCGCCGCTGGTGCCGCCCGACTACCTGATCAAGCCCGGCGACGAACTGTTGCTGACCTTCTGGGGTTCGGTCGATGCCGACCTGCGCCTGCTGGTCGATCGCGGTGGCCGGGTGACGATCCCGCGTGTCGGCCCGGTGTTGGTAGCGGGAGTGCGATATGCCGACTTGCCCGGCGTCATCACGCAACGCGCGGCACAGGTCTTCCGCAACTTTCAGCTCTCGGTGTCGATGACGCAGATGCGCGGCCAGCGCGTTTACGTCACCGGCTTCGTCGCCCGGCCGGGCACCTACACGGTCGGCAGCCTGGCCACGGTGGCGCAGGCGCTGCTGCAGGCTGGGGGGCCAACGGCCGCCGGCAGCTATCGCAACATCGAAGTGCGCCGCGGCAAGGAGCGCGTGGCCGCGCTCGACCTGTACGACATCCTGTTGCGCGGCGACCGCAGCTCCGACCGCACGTTGCAAGGCGAAGACGTGGTGCACGTTGGGCCGGTCGGGCCGCAGGTCGGCCTGATCGGCAGCATCAACCAACCCTCCGTGTTCGAGTTGAAGGAAGGCGAAGCGCTCGGCGACGTGCTCGCCATGGGCGGCGGCTTCAACGCCGTGGCCGACAGGAGCCGTGTCGCCATCGAGCGGCTGGACGACCGCTCGACCATCCGCATCGCGCAGGTAGAGTTGCCTGGGGGTGTGAAGACCGCGCTGGCAGCAGGCGACGTCGTGCGTGCGTTCAGCGCCGTCGAAGTCGCCGTGCCGGTGCAACGGCAGAACAAGCGCGTTCGCATCGAAGGCGAGGTCACCCGGCCGGGCGAGTATGTGCTGCCGCCGGCCAGCTCGATCGCCGACGCCTTGGCCGCCGCCGGCGGCTTGACGGTTGCCGCCTACCCTTACGGCACCGAATTCACGCGCCAGAGCGTGCGTCTGACCCAGCAGCAGAACTACGACCGGGCGCTGCGCGACCTGGAAACCGATCTCGCGCTGTCGAACTCCACGCAGGGCATCGGCGCGCTGGGCGAAGGCGCCGGCGCCCTCGCCGCCCGAGAAGGCGCCAACTTGCGGTTGCTGACCACGCTGCGCGCGATACGCCCAAGCGGTCGCATCGTGCTGCAGCTCGAACCCGAAGGCCGTGAGTTGCCTCCGTTGGCGCTCGAAGACGGCGACCGGCTGCTGGTGCCGCCGCGGCCGACTTCGGTCGGCGTTTTCGGCTCGGTCTTCAACGGCGGCAGCTATCTGTTCAACCCGGGCCGCTCGCTCGACGGGTACCTGGCGCTGGCCGGCGGGCCCAAGCGCGGCGCGGATGTCAGCAGCACGTTCGTCATCCGCGCCAACGGCAGCGTCGTCAGCAACCAGCAAAAATCGGGCTGGTTCAGCCGCGGCAGCGGCCTGGGCAGCATGCGCGCCGAGCCGGGGGACACCATCTTCATGCCCGAGGAGCTGGACAAGACCAACTTCACGCAGGTGGCCAAGGACTGGACTCAGATCCTGTACCAGTTCGGCCTGGGCGTCGCAGGCATCGTCGCTGTGAGCCGCTAGCGCATGCAGCACAGCGACGCCACGGAAGACGACTACAGCGGCGTCGGCATGCTCGACCTGGCGCTGCCGCTGGTGCAGCACTGGAAGCTGCTGCTGCTGGGGCCGCTCGCGGTCGGCCTGGTGGCGCTGGGCATCACCTACGCGATCCCGAAGACCTACCTGTCGAAGACCGTCTTTGTGCCGCCACAGCAGCAGCAAAGTGCCGCCGCATCCGCGATCTCGCAGTTGGGCGCGCTGTCCGGGCTGGCCGGCGCGGCTGCCGGCGTCAAGGCGCCCGCCGACCAGTACCTGGCGCTGCTGAAAAGCACGACTGTGTCCGACCGTCTGATCGACGAGTTCGACTTGATGAAGGTCTATGAAGTCGAGTACCGCTTCAAGGCCCGAGAGGAGCTCGAGCGCAACGTGCGCATGACGCTGGGCAAGAAGGACGGTCTGATCACGATCGAAGTCGAGGACGAGTCGGCGCAACGCGCCGCCGGCATGGCCAACCGCTATGTCGAAGAACTGCGCCTGTTGACCAGCAAACTGGCGCTGACGGAGGCACAACAGCGGCGTGTTCTGTTCGAGACCCAGCTCAAACAGACGCGCGATCAACTGACCAAGGCACAACAGGTGTTGCAGGCCAGCGGTTTCACGCAAGAGGCCCTGAAGGCGGACGCCAAGGCCTCGGCCGAGGGCTACGCGCGGCTGCGCGCGGAAGCCACGGCGGCAGAGATGCGTCTGCAGGCATTGCGGCGCGGCCTGGCCGACACCACGCCCGAGGTGCAGCAGTCGCTGTCCACTGTCGGCTCCCTGCGCGCTCAGCTGGCCCGCCTGGCCGAAGCCACCGACCTCACCGGCGCCTCAGACTACGTGAGCAAGTTCCGCGAGTTCAAGTACCAGGAAACACTGTTCGAACTGTTGGCCCGCCAGTACGAATTGGCGCGCGTGGACGAGAGCCGCGAAGGCGCGTTGGTGCAGGTGGTCGATGAAGCCAAGCCTGCCGAGCACAAGCATCGGCCGCTTCGCGCCTTGATCGCGGTGGCAGCCACGGTGGCGGCGCTGATCCTGCTGGCCGGCTTTTTGTGGACGCGCCATGCGTGGCGAAATGCCTCGCAGCGGCCCGAAACGGCGACGAAGATCGCCAACCTGCGCTCGGCCTGGCGGCGCGGGTAGTTTTCTGGGAGCAACACACCATGACCGTGATCGTCACCGGCGGCGCCGGCTTCATCGGCAGCAACTTTGTCCTCGACTGGCTGGCCCA
>JANOEG010000443.1:0-13561 GCA_031413095.1 Burkholderiales bacterium
ACAGCGACATCGGCGAATGCCAGCGGCACCAAAGCCGTCGCCGCCGCGACTTGCCGACTGGCGGCAGCGATGCGCTTTTTCACCTTTTCATCCAGCGGCCCGATGATTTCGGTTTCAGCCAGGGCCAGCAGGGCGTCGCCATCCATCACCTCGGCCTTGGCCTGTGCCAAAGTCTGACGACCCCAGCGCAATTCCTCGCGGTTGGAATACATGGCTTCTAGGCGCGAAACCAAAGCCAATGCCGCGTTCCGGCTGCCATCCGCCCGCGCCTGCACCGCTTGAATTTGCAGCGCGTCAATCTTGCGCAGCCGCGCAAAGGCCATCAGTTCGCGTAAGACAACGAACACCAGTCCCGCCGCGACAATTGTCATCAAAGCGAATGTCAGGTTGGCCAAAAACGGATTGCGCGACACCAATCCGGTGGCAAAATCCCAAGCGCACCGCGTGCTGCATCACTTCCATTGGGACGACAAACAGTGAGGGTGAAGATCTGCTGCATCGCCAGCATCGAAGAAGCGCGCATCGCGATCGACGCGGGCGCTGCGGCGCTCGGCCTGGTGTCTGCCATGCCGAGCGGGCCTGGGCCGATCGACGAAACGCTGATCGCCGAAATCGCTGCGGCCGTGCCGCCGCCGACCGAGACCTTTCTGCTCACGTCGCTGCAACGTGCCGAGGCGATCGTTCGGCAGCACCGGCGATGCCGCACGTCGGTGCTGCAACTGGTCGATGCAGTGGCCGACGACGACTTGAAGCAGTTGCGCGCCGAGTTGCCGGACATCAAGCTGGTGCAGGTGATTCACGTCACCGGGCCGGCGTCGGTGGACGAAGCCTTGGCGGCGACGCCGTTCGTCGATGCGCTGTTGCTCGACTCCGGCAACCCGCAGCTCGCGATCAAGCAACTCGGCGGCACGGGACGCACGCACGATTGGGCGCTCAGCCGCGCCATCGTCGATTGGTCGCCGGTGCCGGTGTGGCTCGCCGGTGGTTTGAACGCCGACAACGTGGGTGCAGCGATCGACGCGGTGCGGCCCCACGGCATCGACCTGTGCAGCAGCGTGCGCAGCGACGGCCGGCTCGATGCGGGCAAGCTCGCCGCCTTCATGGCCGCGGTGCGGTCATCAGCGCAGTAGCTGGCCCCCGCGCGGCGCGTCGGCTCGCAGGCCGTTCGCGTCTGCCACCAGCGCGCCGTTGACCCACACACCGTGCACGCCGACGCCGTCGGTGTGCAGGCGCGGCGCGCCGCCCGGCAGATCGAACACGCGCTGCTTGGGACCGCGCGCGACGGTCTTCTGATCGAACAGCAGCAGGTCGGCGGCGAGGCCCTCGCGGATCGCGCCGCGGTCGGTGAAGCCGAAGACGGCGGCTGGCGCGGTGGTGAGCCGACGAACCGCTTCGGTCAGCGGCATCACGCCACGGTCGCGTGCCCAATGGCCCATCAGGTGCAGACCGAAGCCGGCGTCGTTGAAGAAGGTCAGGTGCGCACCGGCGTCGGACAGCGAGACGATGCTGTGCGGGTGCGTCAGCAAGCGGCCGACCGCGGCCTCGTCGCTGTTGAGCAGCATCGCGGTGAAGACGGTTTGCAGGTCTTCGTCGAGTGCGATGTCGAGCATCAGGTCGAGCGGGTCGGCGCCACGCTCGCGGGCGACCTGCCCGAGCGGGCGCTGTTCGAGAGCGCGGTTGGCCTCACTCGCCGCCTCGGTGACTTGCAGCGCGTCCCATTCGCTGTTGAAGAGGCGAAACACCGCTGGCGCCCCCAACTCGGCGCGCACCGCGTCGCGGAACGAGCGGTCGCGCAGCACGGCCTTCAGCGGCTCGCCCTGCAGTCCAAGCGCCGGCTTCCACGCGGCCAGCCCTTCGACCGGATACGCCGAGGCCAGCGTGAAGTCCATCGACAGCGGGCAGCAACTGACCTGGCCGATCAACTTGCAGCCCCGCGTGTTGGCCGCGGCGATGGCGTCGAGGTCGTCGAACACACCACGCGGGTTGGTGTTGTTGTGCAGCA
Source organism: Burkholderiales bacterium (assembly GCA_031413095.1). Classification (GTDB taxonomy): domain Bacteria; phylum Pseudomonadota; class Gammaproteobacteria; order Burkholderiales; family Burkholderiaceae_C; genus CADEEN01. Next base: position 2,003 of record JANOEG010000443.1, read on the forward strand.
GCGCGGCGATCATCACCGGGCGGCCGGACACGGCGCTCATCTGCTCCAACAGCGACACCGGCATCTGCCCGCCCTTGGTCACCATGTAGACGCCGCGGCCGCCTTCGCCCATCGCGCGCACGAGCGCCAAGTGTTCGTCGTCATCGGCCAGGCGCGACGGCATCGGCTTGCCGCCTTCGCCGTTGTGCGCCGGGCTGGTGGAACTGGCCAGGCCGATCGCGCCGGCCTGCATCGCCTCGCGCACGAGCTGTGCCATCGCAGCCACTTCGTCGGCGCGCGCGGCACGCTCGGTGGCGGCCTCGCCCATCACCCAGGTGCGGATGGAAGAGTGGCCGACATACGCCGCAACATTCAACACTGCGGGGTTATTCTTCAGCTGCGCGAGGTACTCGGGAAAGCTCTCGAACTCCCAGCGGATGCCTCGCTTCAATACATCGAGCGACATGCCTTCGACCTGCGTCAGGTTGCGCATCGTCATCTCGCGGTGCTCGGGTTTGCACGGCGAAATCGTGAAACCGCAGTTGCCGATCACCGCCGTTGTCACGCCGAGCGCAGGCGACGGCCGCAGCATCGGGTCCCAGGTGATCTGGGCGTCGAAATGCGTGTGGCTGTCGATGATGCCGGGCATCAACGCGAGACCTTCGGCATCGATCACCTGCGTCGCATCGGTTTTCAGATCGCTGCCGATTGCGCTGATGACGCCGTTGCACAGCGCCACATCCTGCACCGCACCCTCAGCGCCCGTTCCGTCGAAAACGAGCGCGTGTCGAATCAAAAGATCGTTCATGCGAACAGCCTTTCCATCACGCGCCGCAATTCATACGCCCGCGACGGCGGCATCTCGACATCGGCCCAAGACAGGCTCTGCCCTTCGGCCACAGGGCGGATCACCTTGACGGCATGTGCCAGCCCGAGCGGCAACCCGCCGATCGCGCGCGACTTCTCTGCCGGCAGCAACTTGCCCCACACCGTGTAGCCCCCTTCGCCGTCGAGCATCTCGCCTGGCTTCAAGGCACGTTTAGCCGTGGCCACCACATCGGCATTCCAGCCTTGCGCGACACCGGTGGCCTCGCGCCGCAGCGCCACACTGGCCACGCTCATGCCGACTTCGAGGCCGATCAGGTGCCAGCGTTTGTAGAGCGTGAAATAGCGCCCGCTCGGGTCGGTGTGCGCGTTGTATTCCTCGAAGCAGTTCTTGACGTACTCGGTCTCTGCCTCGACCGTCACCCAGACACCCATGCGGATGTCGTACGGGATCACGCGGCCGTCGCGCTCCAGCGACGAGATAACCTCGACCATGCCCTTCTTTTCGAGCACGCCGCCTTCGCTCACCGGCCGCGTGACGACCGGAATGTCTTCGACGCTGGCCGGCGGGTAGAGCAAGCCGTTGCTCGGCACCGCGAGGCCGGTGGCGTTGGAGACCGCCGTCGATTCGATGCTCGGCTTGCTGCCATCGAGAAAGCTGTTGAACATCTTCGGATTCAGCCCGCCGCGCTCGGCCTGCTCCGGTGTCAGGCCGTAGTAGCCCCACACCGTCTCCGGCGTCGATTGTGCAAAGTGCGGCAACCACTTGTGGCCCCGCCCTGCGGCGACAACCGGGAAACCGCAGGTGCGCGCCCAATCCACCAGGTCGCAAATCATGGCCGGCTGGTCGCCGTAGGCCAGGCTGTAGATCACACCGGCTTCCGCGGCTCGCCGTGCCAGCAACGGCCCGCAGAACGCATCGGCCTCGACGGTGACGTTGATCACATGCTTGTGCTCGGCGATCGCCGCAAGGATGTGATCGACGGCATGCACCGGCGAGCCCGTGCACTCGACAACGATCTCGATCTCGGGCAGCTTGACCAGCGCCTGCCAGTCGTCGGTGATCCAGGTGTTGCCGTCGCGCAGCGCGGCTTGTGCGGAGGTGGCTGCCGATTGCTGCGGCGTCCAGCCGACACGCGCGAGGTTCTTCTTCGCACCCGCCGGGCTCAGATCCGCGATCGCGACGAGGTGCACGCCGGGCGTGCGCACCACCTGCGCCAGGTACATCGAGCCGAACTTGCCGGCGCCGATGAGGCCGACGCGGATCGGCTTCTTGTCGGCGGCGCGTTGCTGGAGTTGTGTGTAGAGGCTCATGCGGCTTCCTTGGCGATCGATTCCGAAGATGTCACCAGCGCGCTCGCCGGCATGCCGTCTTTCCACGGCAGGTCGACCGGATAGCGCTTCACCAGACAGTCATCCGGCAAACAGTCGATCGGCGTGAAGTCGCGGTGTGCGATGTACTCGGGTCGCTTGAAGCGCTGGATGTGATTGCTGATCGTGCACAGGCTCAGGTACACGCTGACGCGATTCCATGGGCTCAGGTTGCTCGTCGAGGCGTGCACCAGGCAGGAGTGGAACAGGATCATCGACCCGGCTGGGCCTTTCGGCGAGACGATGCCGCCTTGTTTGCCCCCCGCGCGCTCGACGAGCGAAGCGATCAGTTGATTGTCGACCGTCCACAGCGGATAGCTTGTCGTCGTCAGGTCGTGCTTGGCGTCGATGACGCCCTTCTTGTGGCTGCCTGGAATGAACATCAGCGGGCCGTTGAACTCGTTCACGTCATCGAGAAAGATGGCAATGTTCATTGCCCGCTCGGTCGGCATCCAGTCGTCGTTCTTCCAGGTACCGTAGTCCTGGTGCCATTGCCAGACGTCGCCCTCGAAGGCCATCTTGCCGTTGACCTTGAACTGGTGCATGTACAGCGCTTCGTCGTCGAAGAGCTGCTGTACTGGCTCGATCATGCGCGGGTGCCGCGCCAGGCGCGCAAAGGGTTCGCTGTAGAGGTGCGCGGCAAAGTTGGTGCGCACCGCGTCGCTGCCTTTTTCGCGCACGTTGAAGGCTTCGCGCCGCGCGTAGATTGCCGGCACTTCGTCGATCAGCGTCTTCACTTCATCTGGCTTGAACAGGCCGGGGAAGAAGAGATAGCCCTCGCGGTCGAAGGCGTCGAGTTGCTGTTGGGTCAGTTTCATGCGGGCTCCTATTGAGCTTGAAGAACTTCGGACAAGCGCGCCTGCAAATGCCGGCCGGCCTGCTCACCATGGCTGCGCATCAGCGCCTCGGCCCGGCGCGCGTCACGCGCAGCGATCGCACGTGCGATCGCCTCGTGTTCGTTCCACACCGTGCTGCGCAGCTCGCTGTGCTGCAACACCGCGCCCATCGCGCGGCGGATGTGGCGCCAATGCAATTGCGCGCTTTGCTCGATCAGCGGGTTGTCGGCGGCGGCGTAGACCTGCGCATGGAATTCGATGTCGGCGTCGATCATCGCGCCGACCTTGCCACTCTTCGCCGCGCGCCGGCCGCGTGCGATCAAGTCGGCGTCATAGGCAAAGCCGGCCGCGCAGGCCAGCCGCGCAGCGAGTGCATCGAGCGCGCTACGCACCTGGTACACATTGGCCAGCCATTTCGCATCCAGCGGCGCGACCTGCAATCCGCGGCCCGGCGCGTCGGACACCAGGCCGTCTTTCTTCAACAAGCGCAGCGCCTGCAACACCGGCTGGCGGCTCACCGCCAACTGCGCCGCCAGATCCTCTTGCGTGATGCGCGCACCGGGCGCAAGCGCGCCGGTGCTGATAGCGTCGATCAGCGCGCGATAGACCTGATCCACAAGGTCGGGGGCGAGTTCGAGTCGGTGCAGTTCGACGGCCACGAGGTTTGTACTCTGTATACAGAATACAGTTTAGACGCCGATCGTCGCGCCGCATTCGGGCAAACCCCTGCGTGTTGACCGCAGGCCTGCGTTGGCCACGGCTGGCAGTCACGCCTGAAAACCTCAATAGACTGCACGCCATGTCCATCGGCGAGTTCGATCTCATCCAGCGCTGGTTCGCCCGGCCCACCCAGCGAGCCGCGCTCGGCGCGGGCGACGACTGCGCGCTGCTGCAGCCGGCGCCCGGCATGCAGCTCGCCGTCTCGACCGACATGCTGGTCGAAGGGCGGCATTTCCTCTCGACTGTCGCCCCGGACCGGCTCGGCCACAAGGCGCTGGCGGTCAATCTGTCGGATCTCGCGGCCTGCGGTGCGTCGCCGTTGGCGTTCACGCTCGCGCTGTCGCTGCCGCGTGTCGATGAAGTTTTTCTCGACGGCTTTGCGCGCGGCCTGTTCGCGCTGGCCGATGCGAGCGGCATCGAAGTGGTCGGCGGCGACACAACGGCCGGGCCGCTGAACATCTGCATCGGGGTCTTTGGCGAGGTGCCGGTGGGGCAGGCGCTGTTGCGTTCGGGCGCGCGCGCGGGTGACGCGCTGTGGGTCAGCGGCAGCTTGGGTGATGCGCGGCTGGCGCTCGAAGTCTTTCGCGGCACGGTCGCGCTGGATGCTGACGCCTTCGAAGCCGTGCGTGCTCGCATGGAGCTGCCCGCGCCGCGCGTGGTTCTGGGCATCGCGCTGCGCGGCGTGGCCACGAGCGCGATCGACATCAGTGACGGCCTGCTCGGCGACTTGCGCCATGTGCTGCGGCGCTCGGGCGTCGGCGCCACGCTCGACGCCGATGCGTTGCCGATGAGCGCCGTGCTCGCGGCGCAGCCGCTCGAATTGCGGCGCGAATGCACGCTGGCCGGCGGCGACGACTACGAGCTGCTGTTCACCGCGCCGGCCACGCAGGCTGATCGCGTTCGCGCGGCCGGGGCATCGGCGGGCGTGTCCGTGACGTGCATTGGCCGCATCGACGCGGCATCGGGATTGCACATCGTCGATCGCGACGGCAAGGCCGTCACCACGGCGTTCACCAGCTTCGACCACTTCAAGGCCTGACGCAGATGGCCGCCGACCCCATCACCGACGGCGCATCGTTCGAACGCAGCGCACCGCCACGTGCGAACGCGGCCTTCATGCGCCGCCACCCGTCGCGCTGGATCGCGCTCGGCTTCGGCAGCGGCTTGTCGCCGTGGGCACCAGGCACGGTGGGCACGCTGTGGGCGTGGCTCGCGTTCCTTGTTTTCAACCCGTGGCTCGACGCGGCGGGTTGGGGCGTGTTGATCGGCGCATCGCTCGTCGTCGGCGTCTGGGCCTGCACGCGCACCGCGCAAGACCTCGCGATGTCCGATCCCGGCGCGATCGTCTGGGACGAGGTCATCGCGTTCTGGATCGTGCTCTGGCTGATCATGCCGGCGGGCTTCGTCGCGCAAGCCATTGCGTTCGCGCTGTTCCGATTCTTCGATGCGGTGAAGCCCGGCCCCATCGGCTGGACCGACCGGCGCTTCAAACACGCGCGCGGCTGGATGCAGGGCGTGGGCATCATTGCAGATGATCTGGTGGCGGCCCTGTGCACGCTGCTGGTGATCGCGCTGTGGCGCTTTGTCTTGCCATGAGCGCGCCGGGCCGCCCCAAGCGCGAATGGCCCCCCTTGGGGGGACCGCGGTCAGCGCGCCGGAGGCAGACATGAGCAGCTTGCTTGATGCGGATCTGGCGACGCAATGGGTCGCACCGCTTGCCGACGCCTTGCGGGCGCGCGGCTGGCGCCTGGCAACGGCCGAGAGCTGCACCGGCGGCTTGATCGCTGCCACTTGCACATCGCTCGCCGGCTCGAGCGATTGGTATGAGCGCGGCTTCGTCACCTACAGCAACACGGCCAAGACCGAGCAGCTCGGCGTCGATACGCTGTTGATTGCGCAGCACGGCGCCGTCAGCGAGCCGGTCGTGCTCGCCATGGCCGAAGGCGCGCTATCGCACTCGCCGGCCGACATTGCGCTGGCTGTCACTGGCATTGCCGGGCCGGGCGGCGCTACGCCGGGCAAGCCGGTGGGCATGGTCTGGCTGGCGATCGCGCAACGTGGCGCGGCCGCGCGGGCCGAGTGCTTGCAACTCGCTGGCGATCGCGCTGCGGTTCGCGAGCAGACGGTGGTGGCGGCATTGGCGCGTGCGTTGCAGCTCGCCACGGCGTAGCGGCCATGTCGACGCGCAACAGAGAACAGCACGTGCTCTTCAGTGGGCGCTTCGACGCTGCCGAACGCGAAGCGTGGTGGCGGGCATTGCAAGAGGCCGCGCCGTCATGCACATGGTGGCGCGATGACGCGCCCTTCGAGCGCGCTCGGATCGATGTGGCGGTGGTGGCCAACCCTGAGCCCGGCGCGCTCGCAGACTTGCCGAACCTGCGCCTGATCCAGTCGTTGTGGGCCGGCGTCGAAAAGCTGCTCGACGATGTCACAGTGCCGGCGAACGTGCCCATCGCCCGCATGGTCGATCCCGCCATGAACGCGGCGATGGCCGAGACGGCGCTATGGGCCGTGCTCGGGCTGCACCGGCGCTTCTTCGACTATGCGGCGCAGCAGGCGAACGCGTTGTGGCAGCAGCAAGCGCAGCGGCGCGCCGACGACGTCAATGTGCTCGTGCTCGGCGCGGGGCAGATGGGCGGCGCGGTGGCGACGCGCCTGGCAGCGCAGGGCTACCGCGTGAGCACCTGGCGTGCGCGCGATGCAACGCCACTCGCACCGCTGCTCGCCGCTGCCGAGATCGTGGTCAACCTGTTGCCGCTGACGACAGCAACGCGTGGCCTGCTCGATGCTCGTTTGTTCGCTGCGCTGCCGCGCGGCGCCAGCATCGTCAACCTGGCGCGCGGCGCGCATGTGGTTGATGCCGACTTGTTGGCCTCGCTCGACAGCGGACACCTGCACCGGGCCGTGCTCGACGTTTTTCACAGCGAGCCGCTGGCTGCCGGGCATGCGTTCTGGCATCACCCGCAGGTGACGGTGCTGCCGCATGTCGCGGCGCTGACCGACGAGCGCAGCGCGGCGGCCGTGGCGGCGGCGAACCTGCGCGCGTTGGCGCAAGGCGCGCCGCTGGCGCATCTCGTCGACCGCGCGCGCAGCTACTGAAGCGCCAGTTGCAGCTTCGGCGCCGCGGCAGCGGCGCGGCTGCCCGGCGCCGACACGACCTGCTGCATCACCAGCAGCATCAGGCGCTTCAGTGCACTCCAGGGGTCGAGCGGCCACTCGGGGTGCTTCAAACCTTTGATCACGCCGTCGCAGATGCTGGCGGCTTGCACGAGGTGCGAGAGCTGGTGGTCGGCGAGCGCAGGCAACACGCGTTCGAACAAGCGCTCCTTCATGCCCCACACACGCGCTTCTTTCAACGCCATCGGCAGCGGCTTGCCGTCAGCGATCGCATCCTTGATGCGCTTCAAGCCGCGGATGTCTTCGGCCAGCGTCCAGTGCACGAGCACGGCGGCTTCGCCTTCGGCCTCCAGGCCTTCCAGCATGCGCAGCGCGCGATTGACCTGGCCGGCGAGGACCGCCTCGCCGAGCTTGAAGACGTCGTAGCGGGCGACGTTGAGCACCGCGGCTTCGATCTGTTCGAAAGACAGAATGCCCTGTGGATGCAGCAGCGCAAGCTTCTGCAGTTCTTGATGGGCGGCGAGCAAATTGCCTTCGACGCGATCGGCAAAGAACGCCAGCGTGCGCTGGCCTTCTTCGCCATCGGCCACGCGCTGGCCCTGAGCCGCCAAGCGGCGCGCGATCCAGGCCGGCAGCTCGTTGCGCGCGATGGCATCGACCTTGATCATTACGCCGGACTGATCGATCGCGCTGAACCAACCGCTCTTCATTTGCTGCCAATCGAGCTTGGGCAGGTGGATCAGTGTCACGACATCGTCGTTCAGGCCTTCGCAGTAGCGTTGCAGCGCTTCCGAGCCGTCCTTGCCCGGTTTACCGTTTGGGATACGCAGCTCGATCAACTGGCGTTCAGCGAACAGGCTCATCGCCTGCGACGCACCGATGAAGCCGGCCCAATCGAAATGTGCTGCATTGCCGACGGTGAAGACCTTGCGCTCGTTGTAGCCGGCGGCACGCGCTGCGGCGCGGATCGCGTCACCGGCTTCCTGAGCCAGCAGCGGCTCGTCGCCGTGAACCGTGTACAGCGCCTTGACGCCTTTGGCGAGGTCTGCGGCGAGCTGATCGGGCTTCAGGTTCATGCGCTCAATTTGACTGAAGCGAGGCGCCGCAATACTTGGGCGACGATATCGTCTTCCATCGCGCGGTAGAGCAGCAACTCCTCCTGCTGCTTGGCCAGCGCTGCAGTTTCGTTGTAGCTCATGTCGCGCGTCAGCAAGAGGTCCGACGCCGGCAGCAGCAACAGCCCCGACGGCGAGGCGACACGAAAGCGCAGGCGCACGCGCAACTGCACTTCGCGCACCTGGCCGGCCGCAGTGGACGCAGCTACCGTCTTCTCGCGCGCGTCGCCCAGCGAGTCGAACACAGTTTCGGCTTGTGCGGGGTTGTCGCGCAGTACGACACCGGCACGCTCCAACTCATTCTTCAATGCCGCAGCCAAGTGCGATGTCTTCGAGAAGCCGACGAGCGCGATCGAGCGCATCGGCAGCTGCGGCGTCTGGCGCAACTGAAAGCCGCAGCCGGCGAGGGTGGCGGTGGCCAGAAGCAGGAGGCGACGCTTCATCAAGCGCAGACCACGTTGACCAGGCGACCGGGCACGATCACGATCTTGCGCACCGGCTTGCCGTCGCCGAACCTGGCGACGTCGGGGGCCGCGCTCGCGGCGGCTTCGATCGTCGCTCTGTCGGCCGCAGCCGCCACGCGGATCGCGCCGCGCGTCTTGCCGTTGACCTGCAGCACGAGTTCGATTTGATCCTGCACCAGCGCCGTTTCATCGACCGCAGGCCACGGTGCGTCGATCAGCGAGCCTGAAAAGCCGAGCGCTTGCCAGAGGCCGTGCGTGATGTGCGGGCAGGCTGGGTAGAGCACGCGCAGCAACACCGAGAAGGCTTCGCGCAGCGCCGCGTTCGACGCTGGCGTGCCGTCGTTGCGGAACTCCTCCATCGCATTGAGCAGCTTCATCGCGCCGGAGGCCACGGTGTTGAACTGCAGGCGCTCGTAGTCGTGCAAAACCTGCTTGAGCAGCACGTGCACTTCGCGGCGCAAGGTCTTGGCGGCGTCACCGATCGATGCAAAGTCGCTGCCGGCGGCGCGCACCGTGGCGGCGTGTCGGGCGCCGAAAGTCCACAAGCGGTTCAGGTAGCGGTAGCAGCCGGCGGCACCCGAGTCGGACCAGGCCGCGCTCTGGTCCGGCGGGCCGGCGAACATCGTGAACAGGCGCGCCGTGTCGGCGCCGAACTTGCCGATGAACTCGCGCGGCTCGACGACGTTGTTCTTCGACTTGCTCATCTTCTCGATGCCGCCGAGCATCAAGGGCAGGCCGTCGGCCTTCGCGGTGGCGCCGATCGGCGTGCCGCGCTCGTCGTGCTTGACGTCGACTTCGCTCGGGTAGTACCAGCGCTTCTTGCCGGCCGCGTCTTCGCGATAGAAGCTCTCGTTGAGCAGCATGCCTTGCGTGAACAGCTTGGTGAACGGCTCGTCGAAGGTCACCAGGCCGATATCGCGCATGGCCTTGGTCCAGAAGCGCGCGTAGAGCAGGTGCAGCACGGCGTGCTCGATGCCGCCAATGTACTGGTCCATCGGCATCCAGTAGTCGTTGCGCGCATCGATCATGGCGCCGTCGCTGTCCGGGCAGGCGTAGCGCATGTAGTACCAAGCCGAATCGACGAAGGTGTCCATCGTGTCGGTCTCGCGCTGCGACGGCGCGCCGCAGATGGGGCAGGCGACATTGAGGAACTGGGCGTTCTTGCGCAGCGGGTTGCCGCTGCCGTCCGGGATCAGGCCCTCGGGCAAGACCACCGGCAAATCCTTCTCCGGCACCGGCACGTCGCCGCAGGACGGGCAATGGATGATCGGGATCGGCGTGCCCCAGTACCGCTGGCGGCTGATGCCCCAGTCGCGCAGGCGCCAAGTGGTCTTCTTTTCGCCCAGGCCCTTCGGCGCGAGCAGCGCGGCGACCTTGTCGACCGCGGCCTTGTAGTCCAAGCCGTCGAGCGCGCCGGAGTGAATGCAGCGGCTGCGCTGCTTGTCGGCGTACCAGTCTTGCCAAGCTTCGGTGGAATAGGTCTGGCCCGCCACTTCGATCACCGGCTTGATGCGCAGCTTGTATTTGCGGGCGAAGGCGAAGTCGCGTTCGTCGTGCGCCGGCACCCCCATCACGGCGCCGTCGCCGTAGCCCATGAGCACGTAGTTGCCGACCCAGACATCGATGGCCTCGCCGGTGAGCGGGTGCGTGACCGTGAGCCCGGTCGGCAGGCCTTCCTTCTCCTTCGTCGCCAGCTCGGCTTCGGTGGTGCCGCCCTTGACGCAGGCTTCGATGAAAGCGGCTAACGCCAGGTTCGTTTTTGCTGCATGAGCGGCCAGCGGGTGCTCAGGCGCGACGGCGCAGAAGGTCACGCCCATGATCGTGTCGGCGCGCGTCGTGAAGACGAACATGCGGCCGTCGCCGATCAGCGCACCGGTGGTGTCACGGATGTCGTGCGGAAAAGCGAAGCGCAGGCCTTCGCTCTTACCGATCCAGTGCTCTTGCATCAGCCGCACGCGCTCGGGCCAGCCGTGCAGGTAGCCGACGCACGACGGGTCGGCGACGTTGGCCAGCAGCTCGTCGGCGTATTTCGTGATCGCGAAGTAGTAGCCGGGGATCTCGCGCTTTTCGACCAGTGCGTCGGAGCGCCAGCCGCGGCCGTCGATGACCTGCTCGTTGGCGAGCACGGTCTGGTCCACCGGGTCCCAGTTGACGATCTGCGTCTTGCGGTAGGCGATGCCTTTTTCGAGCATCTTGAGGAAGAACCACTGGTTCCACTTGTAGTAGCCCGGGTCACAGGTGGCGACCTCGCGCGTCCAGTCGATGGCCATGCCCAGCGGCTGCATCTGTGCCTTCATGTCGGCGATGTTCTGCCGCGTCCACGCGGCGGGCGGGATGTTGTTGTCCATCGCCGCGTTCTCGGCGGGCAGCCCGAAGGCATCCCAGCCCATCGGCATCAGTACGTTCATGCCCTGCATGCGCAAGTGGCGTGTCAGCATGTCGTTGATGGTGTAGTTGCGAACATGGCCCATGTGCAGCTTGCCGCTCGGGTACGGCAGCATCGAGCAGGCGTAGAACTTGGGCTTGGTTTGGTCTTCGCTGACGCGGTAGGCGTCGCTCGCGGCCCAAGCCTGCTGCGCGGCGGCTTCGACTTCGGCGGGGACGTATTTCTCGTTCATCCGCCAGATTGTAGGGAGCCTACTTCGCTGGAGCCTCGGTCACGAAGCCGATGCGTGTGAGCCCCGCCTTCTGCACCAGGCCGATCAGTTCAGCGACCTGGCCGTAGGGCACTTTCTGATCGGCGCGCAGCTGCACTTCGAGCTGCGGGTTGCCTTTGGCCGCCGCGGTCACGCGTTGCATCAATTGCTCGCGCGTCAGCGGATCGTCGCCGAAGAACAGCTTGCCGCTGCTGTCGATCGACACGGCGATGAAGCTCGGCGCGGCAGTCGGTGTGGCGGCATCGGTCTTCGGCAGGTCGAGCTTCAGGCTCGACGTCATTAGCGGCGCGGTGATGATGAAGATCACCAGCAGGACCAGCATGACGTCGATCAGCGGCGTCATGTTGATGTCGCTCATCGGCGACGGGCCGGTGGTGCGTTCGAGGCGGCCGAAGGCCATGTCAGCTTCTCTTTTGGTCGAGCAGCATCTCGCGCAAATCGTGCGCGAAGCCTTCGAGTTCAGCCTCGGCGGCAC
>JANOEG010000444.1:0-7602 GCA_031413095.1 Burkholderiales bacterium
GCCCTGCCCTTCAAGCTGATGCTGTTCGTGCTCGCTGACGGCTGGAATCTGCTGCTCGGCTCGCTTGCCGCTTCATTCGCGACCTGATCACTTCGACACATGGATGCCTCCCACGTTTTCACTGCCGGCCAGCAGGGCCTGCTGATGCTGCTGATGGTGTCGGCGCCGGTGCTGCTCGTCGTGCTCGTCGTCGGTCTCATCGTCAGCGTCTTCCAGGCGGCCACGCAGATCAACGAAGCGACGTTGTCGTTCGTGCCGAAGATCATTGCGGCCGTCGTCGTGCTCGCCATCGCCGGACCCTGGATGATGACGACGCTGGTCGAGTATCTGCAGCGCACCCTGCAAGCGATTCCGTCGGCCGTCGGCTGAGTTCATGACGGCCCCATGCTCGCTGCACTCGCGTCCCCCGAGGGGAGCGCAGGCCGCTTGGGAGCGGCCCGGCGCTGGCCTGCAGTGATCACTCTCACCGAAGCCCAGCTCACGGCGTGGCTGGCGCCGCTGTTCTGGCCTTTCATCCGTGTGCTGGCGCTGTTCTCGTCGCTGCCCGTGCTCGGCCAGCGCACGGTGCCGATGCGCGTGCGCATCGGGCTGGCGGCGCTGATCGTCGTCGCCGCTCAGGCCTCGCTGCCGCAGATGCCGAACGTGGCGCTCGACTCGCCGCTGGCGCTGTCACTGATGGCGCAGAACGTGTTGATCGGTCTGACGCTCGGCTTTGCTGTGCGCATCGTCTTCGCCGCCGTCGAATTCGCCGGCGAGCTGATCGGCCTGCAGATGGGCCTCAACTACGCCGGCTTCTTCGACCCGGCCAGTGGCGCACAAGGCACGGCGACGGCGCGCTTCTTCGGCACGACGATCGGCTTCATGTTCATCGCCGTCAACGCACACCTGCTGGTCGTCGCCGCCGTTGTGCAGAGCTTCCACGCCTTCCCCGTCGGCAGCGAGCCGTTTGCGTTCCTGCGCGCGATGCAGCCGCAGACCTGGGGCGCGGAGGTGTTTGCCATCGGGCTGTGGATCGCGTTGCCGTTGATCGGCATGCTGCTCTTCGTCAACCTCGTGCTCGGCATCATCTCGCGCGTCGCGTCGCAGATGAACATCTTCGCCATCGGCTTCCCGGTCACGCTCGGCGTCGGCCTGCTCGGCATCCTGCTGACGCTACCGATGATGCAGGCGCCGTTCACGATGGCCCTCGAGCGCATGCTCGAGCGGTTTCAGTAGAGCGCTTGCTCGAAAGAAATCAGTCGAGCATCTTGCGCAGGTTCGGCCGCGCCAGCAGATCGTCGCGAATGACCGCGTAGTCCGACGCCTCGGGGACGATCGCATCGCAGGCTTGGAGCTGCGTCGCGAACGGGCTCTTGCGGATCGCGAAGATCCTGTAGCCATGCTGCTGCACCGTGCCGCGTATCTGCGCGAACGCGCTGCGCTGCTGGGCATGGTTTTCGAAGACGATGGCCTCGCAGTCCCGAGCCGCCAGCGCCGGCGCCAAGGATTCAAAGACCTGCGGCTCGAAGCCCTCGACGTCGATCTTCACCAGCGTCGGCCAACCGAAAGCGCTGCTGCTGGCAATCTGCTGCGCAGTCTGGATCTGCACCATGACCTTGCGATAGTCCTCGGTGCCGACATCGAGCACCAGACTCGCCCGGCCCTTGTTGTCGCCCGGAATCACCAGTTCGAGCGTCTCTTGCCGGACGCCGACGCCCACCGCGTGGATCTCGAAGCGCCCCGGCGCGAGCTGCTGCATGTTGTGCTCGAGCAGGTCGGTCAGCGTGGCCTGCGGCTCGATCAGGACGATCTGGCTGCGCGGCAGGGTCGTAGCGACGGCGTAAGCGCAGGCGCCCTTGTTGGCGCCGATGTCCCAGAGCACCTGCCGCGGCGACGCTTCCCCTACCGCACACAAGACTTCCGAGACCTCGGGGTCGAAGGATTTCAGCATCAGGAAGTGCCAGCCGACCAGGTCGTCGGCGTCCATCACCAGCTCACGGCCCTTGTAGGGCGTCCTCACCACTGTAGTGGTGTTGGCCCAGTGCTCGGGCTTGATCTTGTCGAGGAGGCGATGACGGCCGTGCTTGACGGGCAACGCCCGCAGCAGCGCCGACAACACCGACTCGGCGGTGGACATGGCTCTGCAGTCCGCCTGCGTGTCCATGAATCCCTGTGCTGCGCTCATGCCGGTATTGAAACCGCACAATCGCACGAATTGGTGTGCGTCTACGCTTTGTAGCAAATCGGGAGGCGCAGCCCACGCGCAATGAGAAACGGCGGCCTGAGCGCAAGCCCAGCCGCCGTTTGCGTCAGACCGCAGCGCGGTCTACTTGCCGATCGTCACCCACTCCCAGATGAAGTAGTTGTCCGGCCGATGGACCGCCGTGACGTTCGTGCGCGCGGCCCACGGAATCACCTGCCGATGCAGCGGGATCGTGTGCACCTGCTCTTTCCACTCGGTGAGCGCGGCCAGGATCAGTTCCTTGCGCTTGGCCGGGTCGGCTTCGACGCTGGACTTGGCGGCCAGATCATCGAATTTGGCATTGGTGCTGCGGCCGTAGTTGTACGAACCGATACCGCCTGTGGGCTGCAGGTTTCGCAGCACCGGCGTCAGCGTCGTCTCCGCATCGGTGACCGCACCGCCCCAGCCGAGCATGTACATGCTGGTGTCGAACTTCTCGAGCTTGGGGAAGTAGGTCACGCGCGGCAACGTCGCCACCTTGACCTTGACACCGATCTTGTCCCACATCGCGGCCAGGGCGACGCAGATCTCTTCGTCCTGGATGTAGCGGTTGTTCGGGCAGTCGAGCTGGACCTCGAAACCGCTGGGGTAGCCAGCGTCGGTCATGAGCTGCTTGGCCTTGGCCACATCGAACGGGAAGCGCGCTTCGATTTTCGGATCGTTGAAGTAGGCCTTCGGCGACGGCGTCATGCCGCCACTCGGAAAACTCTGCCCGCTCATCAGCTTGTTCTTCATCGTCTCGATGTCGACCGCGTGGTACAGCGCCTGGCGCACGCGCACATCCTTGAACGGGTTCTTGCCCTTGACGTTGCTGTTGATCAGTTCGTCACGGAACTGGTCCATGCCGATGAAGACGATGCGGTTCTCGGGGCCGTCGATGACCTTCACGCCAGCCGTGTTGCGCAGCTTGGCCACGTCGCGCGGCGGCGGGTCGAGGATGAAATCGAGCTCGCCGGAGATCAGCGCCGCGCTACGCGTGGCGTCGTTGCCGATCGGCGTGAACACGACCTCCTGCACATTGCCTTCGATGGGCTTCCAGTAGTTCGGGTTGCGCTTCCACGTCGTCTTGATGCCCGGCTCGCGCTTGACGAGCATGAAGGGGCCGGTGCCGTTGGCGTTGAGCACCGTGAAGGTCTCTTCCTTGTTCTTGAAGTCCTGCGGCTTGGTGACCTTGTTCTTCTCACTCCACTCCTTGTCCATGATGAACAGCGGCTGCATGTGCTCGAGGAAGATCGGGTTCACCTTGGGCAGATCGAACTCGACCGTGCTCTCGTCGATCTTCTTCGGCGTGCCGACCGCGTTGGCATAGACCGCAATCTGCGACGTCGGCTCCTTGGCGCGGTTGATCGAATAGACCACATCGTCGGCGGTGAAGGCACTGCCGTCATGGAACTTGACGCCCTGTCGGATCTTGAAGCGCCACTTCAGCGGCGAGACCTGCTCCCACGATGTGGCCAGGCCGGGAACGAAGTTCAGCTGTTTGTCGCGGTGGATCAGGTACTCATAGACCTGCTGATTCACCGAGTTGGTGAACGACTCGTTCTGCGAGTGCGGATCCATCGTCTGCGGATCGCCCTGACTGGCGAAGCGCAGGGTCTGGGCGTGCGCGCCCGCGGCGAGGCCGAGCGCGGCCGCGGCAAGGGCGGTCAAGGCGATACGTTTCATGGTGGCGAGGACTCCTGTCGAGAAACCGAGACGGTCAGTGTAGGCAGCCGCGACGCCGCCGCTGCGTCGGGGTTAACGCGGGTCGGCGGCGGGATACCCTTCTTCTGCCAGGGCTTTGACAAGCATCTCGCGTGCCACGCCGGTCTCGAATACGGCGCGGTGCGTTGCCAGGTCGGTCTGCACGCGCGCCTGCGCGTCCAGGCGCTGCGCGGTCGCGGTCACGGTTTTCACGCAATGGCCGCAGGTCATGTTGGGCAGGGTCAACTCGATCGTCATCGCAGGCTCCTTGTTGTGGTGCATCAATGACGCCACTCTAGACCTTGACATGATGGCAAGGTCTAGAGTGAGTGCATGATGACCTTGATCCAACTCAACCTGCCGATCGCAGGCATGACCTGCGCCTCGTGCGTGGCCCGTGTCGAACGGGCGCTGGCGGCGCTGCCGGGCGTGGCCTCGGCGAGCGTGAACCTGGCGACTGAAAAAGCGCAGTTGCAGCTCAGCGCCGAGGTCACCGCGCAGGACTTGGCCACGGCCGTCGAGCGCGCCGGCTATGCCGTGCCGCAGTCACGCGTGGAACTCGACATCGAAGGCATGACCTGCGCGTCCTGCGTCTCGCGGGTCGAGCGCGCGCTGAGCGCGGTGCCAGGCGTCATCGAGGCCAGCGTCAACCTGGCCACCAACCGCGCCAGCGTGGTGCACACCGGCGCCGACGAAGCCGCGCTGATCGCCGCCGTGCAGCGCGCCGGCTACGAAGCGCATGCCGTCGTCGAACGCGGGCCGGCACCTGCGCACACGAACACCGACGCCGGCTGGCGTGTGGCATTGGCCGCGCTGCTCTCGGCGCCGCTCGTGCTGCCGATGCTTGGCGATCTGTTCGGCCGCCACTGGATGCTGCCGGCATGGTGGCAATTTGCGCTCGCGACGCCCGTGCAGTTCTGGCTCGGCGCGCGCTTCTACCGCGCCGGTTGGAAAGCACTGGCCGCGCGCAGCGCCAACATGGACGTGCTGGTGGCCCTGGGCACCAGCGCCGCGTATGGCTTGAGCCTGGTGCTGTGGTGGCGTGACCCGCAAGGCATGCCGCATTTGTACTTTGAGAGCGCGGCGGTCGTCATCACCCTCGTGCTGCTCGGCAAGTGGCTCGAATCGCGTGCCAAGCGGCGCACGCTCGACGCTTTGTCCGCTCTGCGCGCGCTCGCCCCCGAGAGCGCCACGGTGCGCCGCGACGGTGTGGAAACTAGCGTGCCGCTCGATCAGGTGCGCTTCGGCGATGAAGTGATCGTGCGCCCTGGCGAGCGCGTGCCCACCGACGGCGTGCTGCTCGAAGGTCGCAGCCATTTCGACGAATCGCTGCTCACGGGAGAGAGCCTGCCGGTGGCGCGCGAAGCCGGCGAGCCGGTGACTGGCGGCGCGATCAATGCCGAAGGCCGTGTCGTGCTGCGCACCACGGCGGTCGGCGCCGAGACGACGCTGGCGCGCATCGTGCGGCTGGTCGAAAACGCGCAAGCCAAGAAACCGCCGATCCAGAAAACCGTCGATCGCGTCGCCGAGGTCTTCGTGCCGGTGGTGCTGGCCATCGCCGCTGTCACGCTCATCGGCTGGGGCCTGGTCAGCGGCAACTGGGAAACCGCGCTCGTCAACGCTGTGGCCGTGCTCGTCATCGCCTGCCCCTGCGCGCTCGGCCTGGCCACACCGACGGCGCTGATGGTTGGCACCGGCTTGGCCGCGCAGCGCGGCATCCTGGTGCGCGACGCACAGGCGTTGGAGACGATGCGTCAGGTGCGCGTGGTGGCGTTCGACAAGACCGGCACGCTGACGATCGGCCGGCCGCGGCTGGCGGCGCTGCTGGCATCCGATGGTCAGGACGAGAACGCTTTGCTTGCCGATGCCGCTGCGCTGCAATCCGGCAGCGAACACCCGCTGGCCCGCGCGGTGATCGAAGCGGCACGCGAGCGCGGCCTCATCGTGCCCGCGGCGACCGACGTGCAAGCCGTGGCCGGTCGCGGCATCGAAGGCCGTGTCGGCACGCGAACGCTGCGCCTGGGCAGCACGCGCTGGCTCGCCGAATTGAAGCTCGTCCCCGCAGCGGCCCTGAGCTCCGCTGCCGAGCAAGCGCAGGCCGAGGGCCGCAGCGTGTCGTGGCTGATCGATGCATCCGCCGTGCGCGGCCTGTTCGCCTTCGGCGACGAAGTCAAACCCGAAGCGGCCGCGGCTATCGCCGCGCTGCACGCTCAAGGCGTGCGCTGCGTGCTCGTCAGCGGCGACAACCGCGGCGCCGCGATGGCCATCGCGCGCCAGCTCGGCATCGACGACGTGCGCGCCGAAGTGCTGCCGGCCGACAAGGCGCAGGTCGTCGCGTCCTTGCGCGAAGGCCTGGCCCGCGGCGAGAAAGTGGCGATGGTCGGCGACGGCATCAACGACGCGCCGGCGCTGGCCGCCGCCGATGTGGGCCTGGCGATGGCCACCGGCACCGACGTGGCAATGGAGTCCGCCGGCCTGACGCTGATGCGCGGCGACGTGCGCCTGGTGCCCGAGGCGCTGGCGCTGTCGCGCGCCGTCACACGCAAGATCTGGCAGAACCTGTTCTGGGCCTTCGCCTACAACGTCGTCGGCATCCCGGCCGCTGCGCTCGGCTTTCTCACGCCGGTGATTGCCGGCGCGGCGATGGCGCTGTCGAGCGTCAGCGTCGTCAGCAATGCGCTGCTGCTGAAGCGCTGGAGGCCGAAGTCATGACGATGAACATCAGCGCAGCGTCGAAGGCCAGCGCTGTCTCGGCCAAGATGATCCGCCACTACGAAGCCCTCGGCCTTGTGCCCGGCGTACGCCGCAGCGGCGCCGGCTACCGCCAGTACGACGAGACCACGGTGCATCAACTGCGCTTCATCCGCCGTGCGCGCGATCTCGGCTTCGACACCAAGGAGATCGGCGCGCTGCTGCAACTCTGGCGCAACAAGCGGCGCTCGAGTGCCGAAGTCAAGCGCATTGCGTCCAAGCATGTGGCCGCACTCGATCAGCGCATTGCCGCGCTGCAAGCGATGCAGCGCACGCTGTCGCATTTGGCGCATCACTGCCATGGCGATGAGCGACCGGAGTGCCCGATCCTGGATGACTTGGCGGGCTGAGCGAGCGCAAAGCAAAAGGCCGCCCTTGGGCGGCCTTTTGCTTTGCGCAAATCGCCCCGCGCTCAGCGAAAGTACGGCTCCTTGACAGTGCGCATTTCACCCGGCAGCGACGACAGGTAGGCCGCCATCGCCTTCAACTCGGCCAGCGTGAACTGCTTGACCTGACCGCCCATGATGGCGTTGTTGCGGCCGACCTGCGGGTTGGCGTCGGTCTTGTACGACTTCAGCGCCACGTACAGATAGTCGGCGTGCTGGCCGGCGATCTTGGGGTAGCTGCCGTCGATCGGCTTGCTGTAGTTGGGGCCGTGGCATGACGCACACGCGCCCTTGGTCAACAGCGCCGTCACTTCGGGTGATGCCGGCGCTGCGCCATCCGGCGGCACCGGCGAGGCTTCCTTGCCACCATGCTGTTCGTAGAACGCCGCGAGGTCGGCCATGTCCTGATCGGTCAGCGAGACGGCGATGGCGCGCATCGTCGGGTGCTTGCGGTCGCCCTTCTTGTACGCCGCCAACGAAGCAGCGATGTACTTGGCGCCCTGGCCCGAGATCATCGGCACCTTATGCACTTCCGGAAAACTCGCCTGGTAGCCCTTGATG
>JANOEG010000445.1:0-3033 GCA_031413095.1 Burkholderiales bacterium
CCGCGCGTGCTGGGTGCCTGCGTGTTTTCGCACTGCTCGGCCGAGAGCGGCCACGCGCGCTGGCTCGAACGGTTGGGCGCAAAGCCACTGCTCGATCTGGGTCTGCGCCTCGGCGAAGGCTCAGGCGCGGCGCTGGCCTGGCCGCTGATCGTCTCGGCGGTGCGCTTGTTGGACGAGATGGCGAGCTTCGAGTCGGCGGGCGTGTCGGACCGGTCTGCGTGATGGGCTGGCTGCTGCACGAGTTGCGTCTGGCCATGCTCGCGCTGCAGTTTCTGACCCGTGTGCCGGTGCCGGCGTGGGTGGGCTACCGCGACGAGTGGCTGCACCAAAGCGCGCGCCACTTCACGCTCGTCGGCATGGCCGTCGGCGCAGTCGCGGTCCTGGCACTGCTCAGCGCCTCGACGCTGTGGCCCTGGCCGGTGGCGGTGCTGCTGTCGATGGTGGCCACGCTCGTGCTCACGGGCGCGTTTCACGAAGACGGCCTGGCCGACACCTTCGATGCGCTCGGCGGCGCCGTCTCATGCGACAAGGCGCTGCTCATCATGAAGGACTCGCGCCTGGGCACTTACGGAACGGTCACCCTGGTGGTGGTGCTGGCGCTGAAGGCTGCGGCGCTGATCGAGCTCGATGCGCAGGCAGCGGCGGCGCTGCTGTTGGCGCACAGCGTCTCACGCGCCTTGCCGGTGGCTTTGATTCGCGGGCTGCCGTATGCCGGCGATGCAGAGGCAGCAAAGGCCAAGCCGCTAGCCACGCAGGTGTCGCTGGGCAGCGTCGCCGTGGCGATGCTCTGGGCGCTGCTGGCGGCAGGTGCTGTGATCGGCACGCGCCAGCTCGACGCGTCGGCGGTGTTCGTTTCGTTGATCGCAGCGGCCGGTGTCGCGCTGGCGATGGCGCGCTGGCTGCGCCGCCGCCTCGGCGGCTTCACGGGCGACACGCTCGGTGCGACGCAGCAGCTTGGCGAAGTGGCGATCTATCTGGCGTTGCTCGGGGCGCGATGAATCGGTTCATCGTTTGGCGCCACCCGAAACCCGAGGGCGCGCGCGGGCGCTGCATCGGTCGCACCGATCTGGCCGTGAACCCGCTCCGTGCTAAGCGCCTGGCGCACCGCATCCGCGCGCGGGCGCGTCGTGAAGGCTGGCCGCGTGTCGTGCACACATCGCCGCTCGAACGCTGCGCCGCAGTCGGCGGCTGGTTGCGCCACTTCGGCTTTGTGCACCACATCGACGCCGATCTGGCCGAGATGGACTTCGGCGACTGGGACGGCAGTGACTGGTCGGACATCGCTGTCGAGCACGTGCAAGCGTGGGAGAACGACTTCCAGCACCATGCGCCGGGCGGCGGTGAATCGCTGGCGCGGCTCTTCGATCGGGTGCAGCGTTTCACTGCGGCGCAACGCGGTCCGTGCCTGTTGGTCGGACACGCGGGCTGGATCAACGCCTGGTTGTGGTTGCGGCAACAACCAAACGTCGTGCCGAGCGCGGCCACGTGGCCGGCGCCGCCGCGGTATGGGCAACGAGTGACCTGACGGTCACGGCGCAGCGGTCTTCGGCTCGAACGCGCACTGAGCCGACACGCGGCACCGCCAGCACAGCGGCTTGCGCGCCACACAGACGTAGCGGCCGTGCAGGATCAGCCAGTGATGCGCATCGACGCAGTAGGTCTCGGGCACGGCCTTCATCAACTGCATCTCGACGTCGTACGGCGTCTTGCCAGGCGCCAGCCCGGTGCGGTTGCCGACGCGGAAGATGTGCGTGTCCACCGCCATCGTCGGTTCGCCGAAAGCGACGTTGAGCACGACGTTGGCGGTCTTGCGCCCGACGCCCGGCAGCGCTTCGAGTTGCTCACGGCTTCTCGGCGCCTGCCCGCCGTGCCGCTCGACAAGCAGACGGCAGGTCTCGTGCAAGTGCTTGGCCTTGTTGCGGTACAGGCCGATCGTCTTGATGTGCTCTTCGATGCCAGCCACGCCGAGGGCGAGCATCTTCTGCGGCGTGGGCGCGATGGCGAACAGGCGCTTGGTCGCCTTGTTGACGCCGACATCGGTGGCCTGCGCCGACAGCAACACGGCAGCCACGAGTTCGAAGACGCTGCTGTATTCGAGTTCCGAAGCCGGCTGCGGATTGGCTTCGCGCAGCGTGGCGAAGAAGGTGTCGATGTCTTGCGGCTTCATGTCGGCACCTTTGCACGCGCGCGTGCCATCGCCGCTTCGATCGCCACGCGCTTGCGTTCCAGCGCCGCAGTGTCGGTGATCGTGCTGGATGCAGCCAGGTCGGCGAGCTTGTGTTTGGCCTTCGCGGCCAGTCGCGCGTCGTTGTCTTGTGCGTCACGTTGCGTTCGCACGCGGTGCGCGGCATAGCGCGCGCGCGCGCGATCGGCGTCGTCTTCGCTCCACGCATCCCAGCCGCTGCGGCTTGGCGTTGCGTCAATCACAGCGATGCAGTCCACCGGACACGCTGGCAGGCACAGCTCGCAGCCGGTGCACAGGTCTTCGATGATGGTGTGCATGAGCTTGGGTGCGCCGACGATGCAATCGACCGGGCAGGCCTTGATGCACAGCGTGCAGCCGATGCACCAGTCTTCGTCGATGAACATCAGCTTGCGCGGGCCCTCGGCGCCGTTCGCGGGGTTCAGCGCGAGGATGGCCTGGCCGGTGATCGCGGCCAGCCGCGCGACGCCCTCGGCACCGCCGGGCGGGCATTGGTTGATGTTGGCTTCGCTGCTCGCAATGGCCTGCGCATACGCGCGGCAATCGGGGTAGCTGCAGCGCGTGCATTGCGTCTGCGGCAATGCGGCGTCGATGCGCTCGGCGAGTGATTCAGCGAGTGGGGAGGCGCTCACGCGCTAATTATCGGCGGCGGGCTTTGACCGAGGTCTTGGCGGTGGCCTTCTTGGCCGCAGCGGTCTTGGCGGTTTTCGCCGGCTTGGCCTTCGTCGCCGTCTTCGGCAAAGGCCCGCTGCCATGCTTGGCAATGAACTCGCGCACGGCAGGATAGACCTGCTCGCGCCAGCGGCGGCCGGAGAAGATGCCGTAGTGGC
>JANOEG010000446.1:0-3099 GCA_031413095.1 Burkholderiales bacterium
AGGCGGCCGGCGCCACCGAGGTCGTGCCCGAAGCGATCGAAGGCTCGCTGATGCTGGCCAGCCAGACGCTGGCCTTGGTCGGCGTGCCGATGCGGCGCGTCATCCGCATCGCCCGCGATGCCCGTGATGCGCGCTACAGCCTGCTGCGCGGCTACTTCCACGGCGCCGACGACGACACGGTCGAAGAGTTGCAGCAAGCGCGGCTGACCAGTGTCACGCTGCCCACAGCCGCGCCGTGCCTGGGCCGGCCGCTGGCCGATCAGGCGCTGCACGCTGTCGGCGTGCACGTGGTGTCGGTGCGGCGCGCCAGCGGGCCGGTGCATGAGGCCAATGACGCCTTGTTGCTCGAAGCGGGCGACACTTTGGTACTGTCGGGGCTGCCGGAGGCGTTGGCCCTGGCCGAGCAGAAGTTGTTGCACGCCTGAAGCCGATGAACCCACTGCACCGTCGCGCCTTTGTTGTTTCGGCCGCCGCTGCCACCGTCTGGCCCGCACATGCGCGCGCCGCCGGCGGTTCAGTGCTGTTGTTGCGCCATGCGCAGACCGACCCTGGCATCGGCGACCCGCCGGGCTTTGTGTTGACACGCTGCTCGACGCAACGCAACCTCTCCGCCGACGGACG
This sequence comes from Burkholderiales bacterium, assembly GCA_031413095.1. Classification (GTDB taxonomy): domain Bacteria; phylum Pseudomonadota; class Gammaproteobacteria; order Burkholderiales; family Burkholderiaceae_C; genus CADEEN01. The sequence continues at coordinate 622 of JANOEG010000446.1, forward strand.
CGCGCAGGCCCGCGCTCTCGGCGCGCGGCTGGCCTCGCTCGGGCTGCGCCCGGCGGCCATCCGATCGAGCCGCTGGTGTCGCTGCCTGCACACTGCCGATGAACTGGCGCAGGGTCTCGGCACCGGCGCCGCGGCGCCAGCACCGTGGCCGGCGCTTGATTCGTTCTTCGACCAGCGCGACCGCGAACCGGCGCAGACACGTCTGATGCACGAGCGTCTGGCGTCGCTGCGCGGGCCGGGCTTCGAGGTCTGGGTCTCGCACCAGGTCAACATCTCGGCCTTCGTCGCTGCGAGCACGGCGATGGGCCAAGCGGTCTGGGTCGGGCGGCGTGCTGATGGCAGCGTCGCGGTCACGCCGTTCGAGACGTCATGACAACCCCTCGCTCGCTGCGCTCGCACTCCCCCGGGGGGAGGCTCAGGCCGACGCTTGGGAGCGGCACGGCGCTGGCCTAAGGAGCCTTCACGATGTACGCCAAGCCCAGCGCGATCACCGACCCTGCCGCCTACATCCGCGAGCACATCCGCAGCGTGCCCGACTGGCCCGAACCCGGCGTGCTGTTCCGCGACATCACGCCGCTGCTGGCCGACCCGAAGGTCTTCCGCGTGCTGATCGACCAGTTCGTGCACCGCTACTACGACACCCATCCGGACGCGGTGGCCGGCCTGGACGCGCGCGGCTTCATCATCGGCGCTGTGCTGGCGCATGAGCTCAATGTCGGCTTCATCCCGATCCGCAAGAAAGGCAAACTGCCGTTCAAGACGGTCGAAGAAACCTACGAGTTGGAGTACGGCAGCGCCACGGTCGAGATGCACGCCGACGCCGTGCGGCCCGGCGAGCGCGTGCTGCTGCTCGACGACCTGATCGCCACCGGCGGCACGATGATGGCCGGCCACCGCCTGCTCGAACGCCTCGGCGCCACCGTCATCGAAGGCGCAGCGATCGTCGATCTGCCCGAACTGGGCGGCTCACAGAAACTGCGCGCAGCCGGGCTGCCGATTTTCACGCTGGTGAATTTCGAAGGCCATTGAGGCATCCCGCCGGCAGGTTCTTCCGCCACCGCAGCGGTGATCAGGCGGCGGTAAGGCCGAGCTCGTAGTTGGCTCGCATTCGCTGGCCCATCAGCGCCGCAGCCGACCGCGCAAGTTCGAGCGCCAGCGCCGGATTGCGCCCTGCCAGCTCCTCGTAACGTGGGCCCAACAGCGCCCAGACAACGCAGCCGCTGACCGCCTCGACATGCGCCATGCGCGGCAGGTCGCTGAACAGGCCGGCCTCGCCGACCACGGTGCCGGCATGCTGCAGCGACAGGCGCTGGCCCGGCCGTGGCTTGTCGACGAAAACATGCAAGGTGCCGCGTTCGAGGAAATACAGCGTGCGATCACGTTCGCCTTGCTTTATCAGCACCTGGCCGCGGCGCAACTCATGCCTAATCAAAAACCCTTCGAGGTAGCGCCACTGCTCGAGAGTCAGGCGGGGCTTGAACACATCGGGCGCGTTCAGCGTTTGAATTGCGGCGTAAAGGGCCAGTATGGACATGGTGTGGCTTCGTAATGCGATCGCATTGTCCAAACGACAAGACGTGCCCACAACCGCGCGGCCGCGGGGCCGTGCGCCCGCTTATCAGGAACGGTCGGCCGTTTGTCCAGGATGGCGCTCATTTGCCAATACAGAAGCGTCCGAATATTTCGCCGAGCAGGGCGTCGGCACTCCAGCGGCCGGTGATTTCACCGAGCGCGTGGTGGGCCAAACGTAATTCTTCGGCCAGCAGGTCGAGCGCGGCGTCGGAGCGCGCGGCGAGGGCCCCGGCGGCGGCCACATGCTCGGCCGTGCGCTGCAGCGCCAGCACGTGGCGCGTGCGGGCAATGTAGACGTCGCCCTGTGGGCTGGCGTGCCAACCCGCGCGGTCGAGCAGCGCGCGGCGTAGATCAGCCAGGCCGGCCCCGGTGAGCGCGGAAATGCGCTGGCCGGCGGCTGACGCCGTGTCGCTGCACGCGTCAATCTTGTTGAAGACGTGCAGCAGCCGCGCCGGGTCGCCGAGCCGCGCTTCGACCGCCGCCTCGCCAGCGTCGTATTCGGCATCGCCGGCGCGCGTCAGGTCGTGCAGGAAGATCACCGCGTCGGCGTTGTCGATTTCTTTCCAACTACGCGCGATGCCCAGGCGCTCGACCTCGTCCTGCGATTCCCGCAAGCCAGCGGTGTCGACGACATGCACCGGCACGCCTTCGATCTGGATCGTCTGGCCGATTTTGTCGCGCGTCGTGCCAGGCACCGGCGTGACGATGGCCAGCTCGGCGCCGGCCAACGCGTTGAGCAGCGAACTCTTGCCGACGTTGGGCTGGCCGGCCAGCACGACGGTCATGCCCTCCGACAGGAGCGCGCCTTGGCGCGTGCGGTCGAGCACGCGTTCGAGGTCGGCGGCAATGGCCGCCAAGCGGCTGCGGGCGCCGGCTTTTTCAAGGAAGTCGATCTCTTCTTCGGGG
>JANOEG010000447.1:0-3568 GCA_031413095.1 Burkholderiales bacterium
AGCGCAGCCTGCCGTTCAACCGCCACCTGATGAACCAGTTGAACGAGCGTCTGGGCCAGTTCATCGCCGCGCGCGAGATCGACCGCTTGGCCGACCCCGACACCAAGGTCGCGCGCAGCCTGGGTGCGCTGTTCCACCCGGTGCTGTATCCGGGTGTCGGCGAGCTGCTGCGCATCACGCAGCAAGAACTAGGCTACCTGGTCGGCTTGTCGCGGCAGCGGGTGAACGAGGCGCTGACGCGGCTGCAACAGCGCGGCTGGATCCGCATCGAGTACGGCGGCGTGCGCGTGCTCGACCTGCAGGCGTTGCAGCGCGCGCAACCTGCGAGCCGCTTACAGCTATAGACGCAATCTCACAGCGCTGGCGCATAGGCCGGCCTAGATTGGTCTCAAGCATCTGGCCACGCGGCGTTGCCAAAGCCTGCGGCGGTTGCGAGTTGGGAGGCCGGCCATCTCGGTCGGCTGGTGATCGACACGACACCCAGGAACTGTCATGCCCAAACTCTTGCGGCGGTTGCCCCGCCTCGTCCTCGCCATGGGGATGCTCTGCGCCCCCGTGCTCGCCGACACCGTCGATGCCCGCTTTCCACGAGACGCCCGAGACCGTGCCAACGTCTTCACGCGCATGTTCCCCGAGCTGCCGCCGTTCGCGGCGCAAACCGACGCCGCGCGCAATGCGGCGCGCCTGATCGGCGCCAAGGGCGGACTGCTCGACGCCCAGGACAACCTCAGTGATCCGATCCAGTCGATCCTGAACCAGCCGGTGTTCAGCCCCAACAACTTCGACAACACCGGCAATGCGTTGCTGACCGCGGGCATCACCTTCTTCGGCCAGTTCCTCGACCATGACGTGACGCTCGACCTGCGCTCGCGCCTGCTCGAACGCGCCGAGCCGGGCCGTACCGTCAACTTCCGCAGCGCGGCGTTCGACCTCGACTCGCTGTACGGCGAGGGCCCCGATCGCTCGCCCGAGCTCTACGAGCTGGTTCACGGCGACTACAAGTTCATCGTCCACGAAATCCCCGGTTCGCCCGCGATGTCGCGCAAGGGTGCGATGCGCTACGACCTGCCGCGTGACAGCGCGGGCGATGCGATCGTGGCCGACAGCCGCAACGATGAAAACATCATCCTGTCGCAACTGCAGGTGGCGATGCTGCGCTTCCACAACGCGGTCAGCGATCGCCTGCGCGCCAGGCACCGCGGCGCACAGGCGCGCGAGTTGTTCGCGCAGGCGCAGCGCCTGGTGCGGTGGCACTACCAGTGGATCATCGTCAACGAGTTCCTGCCGGCGACGATCGGCGCCGACCGGCTCGAGCTGATCCGCCGCGAAGGCCTGCGCTACTACGACGTCGAGCGTTCGCGGCACCGCGACGGTCCGTCGTACGGACCGAAGATCCCGGTCGAGTTTTCGGCCGCCGTCTATCGCTTCGGCCACTCGCAGGTGCGGCCGAGCTACCGCCTGAACTTCGGCCCCGATGGCGGCGCGCCGTTCTTTGCCTTCGTCTTCGACGACCAGCAGGACCCCAACGCCTCCGATCCGGCCGACTTGCGCGGCGGCCGCCGCGCCGCGCGCCGGTTTGTCGATTGGCAAACGTTCTTCAATTTCGGTGACGGCAACGTGCGGCCTAACAAGCGCATCGACACCAAGCTGTCGACGATCCTGTTCGATCTGCCGGGCTCGCGCGCGCCGGCGCCGGGCCTGCCGACCGACGGCGTGCAGTCGCTCGCCTCGCGCAACCTGATCCGCCATGTCAACTTCGGCCTGCCGTCGGGTCAGGCGATCGCGCGGCGCATGAACGTGCCGGTGCTGACCGCGGCACAACTGGCCGAACTGGCGCCGCACGGCATGAGCGAGAGCACGCCGCTGTGGTACTACATCCTGAAGGAGGCCGAGGTGATGGAGGAGGGGCGCCGCCTCGGGCCGGTGGGCGCGCGCATCGTCGGTGAAGTCTTCATTGGCCTGCTGCGCGCTGACCGTTCGTCGTACTTGGCGTCGGAGCCACGCTGGAAGCCGACGCTGCCATCGGCCGGCGGCGCCGGCAGTTTCCGCATGACCGACTTGCTGACGATGGCCGGCGTGGTGCCACCGTTGCAGTGAAGGCGCCGGCGCGGCGCTGGCGCGGGCCAGATGCTGAACCGGCGCCCTGCAAAAGCTGGCCGGGCAGCACCTGCCACGCCGCTATTTCGCCGTGCACCTGGTGGGACATGAGCTTCTCCGCGGGGCTGTGCATCACACAGCGTCCCCAACGCAGCAAAAAGAACGTCGCCCGCAGGCGACGTTCATCTACGAGTTGGACAGCTACAACGCCGCGCACTGGTCCTCTTTGAGCGCTGCGGTGTTGCCGCCGCCGGCCGGTGCGGGCTGGTTTTCCTTGCACTGCAGGTTGCCATTCATTGCGTTGGCGTTGAGCGTGACGCCGCCGCGGTTGCCGACGGCCTGCAGGCTGCCGCCGACCGTGTTGCCGGCGGCGCTGACCGGGCCGCGCATCGCGTCGATTTGCAGATCGCCCGTGATGCGCGCGCTGGTGATGCTGGCCGAGCCGCCTTCTTTGATCTGCACCGAGCCGCCGACGGTAGACGGGCCACCCAGGCGAACGTGTGCAGAACCATCGGCCTGGACGTTGCCGTTGACGGCGACGCCGTCGGCGTCGAGGCGGGCATTGCGGCCGACCAGGATCGAGCCGACGAGGCGCGTGCTTTGCAACGTGCAGCTCGAGTTGTCGGGCACGGTCACGGTGTCCAGCGATTCGGCGCCGATGCGCAGCCCGTCGCAGGTGACATTGCCGCTGAGCGAGCCGCCCGGCGCCGGCACGTCTCCACCGCTTCCGCCGCCGCCGGACTCGCCGGGAACACATTGGTCCTCGATCGACGCCGCCGTGTTGCCGCCGACCACCGGCGCCGGTACGTTTTCCTTGCACTGCAGGTTGCCGTCGATGCGGTTGTCGGTGATCGTCAGCCCGCCGCGGTTGGCCACCGCGTGCACGCTTCCGGTGACGCGGTTGGCGCTGGCCACCACCGCGCCGCGCATCGCGTCGAGCTGGATGTCGCCGCCGACCGTGGCGCCGCCGACGAAAGCCGTGCCGCCTTGTTTGATCTGCACCGAGCCGCCGATCGTGCTGGCGCCGCCGAGCTCGACATGGGCCGCGCCGTCGGCCTGCAGGTTGCCGTTGGCCCGAATGTCGCGCGCCGCCAGCGTCGCATCGCGGCCGACGCTGACCGTGCCGAACAGACGGGTGCCGCGCAGCTCGCAGGCGGCGCCGACAGGCACGAAGACCGAATCGAGCGAGACGGTGCCGATGCTCATGTTGCGGCATGTGACGTTGCCGGACAGGTTGCTAGGCGCCGGCTGCAGGGCGCCGACGGAAGCGCCAAGGGCGCGGCCGTCGGCATTGCCAGCGGCGACGTCATCGTCACCACCACCACCGCCACAGGCGGCGACGAGGGCGACCAGCGCGGTCAGCGCCAGCGGGGTCTTGAGAAAAGAGGAAATGGACATGACGGACTCCTGATGGGTGTAGTCGGCGCATCGCAGATGCCGAATCGCGCCGGCACCACACAGAGGGCGATCA
>JANOEG010000448.1:0-1670 GCA_031413095.1 Burkholderiales bacterium
CGGCGCCAAGCCGCTGCTGGTCTACCGCGAGCACAAGGCCAGCGCCTAGCTCACCGCGCCCGGCCAGAGCCCGCCCTTCGCTCCTTGCATTCCTTGTCTCGGACCCCACGTGGGCCTGAGAAAGAGAGGTCTCAATGTCCGGACATACCATCCTCCCGCCCGATCCGATCTCGCTGCCGCTGTTGCCGCTGCGCGACGTCGTGGTGTTTCCGCACATGGTCATCCCGCTGTTCGTGGGGCGGCCCAAGTCGATCAAGGCGCTCGAGGCGGCCATGGAGCAGGGCCGGCAGATCATGCTGGTGGCGCAGAAGGCCGCCGGCAAGGACGAGCCCAAGTCGGACGACATGTTCGCCATCGGCTGCGTCAGCTCGATCCTGCAGATGCTCAAGCTGCCCGACGGCACCGTGAAGGTGCTGGTCGAGGGCGTGCAGCGCGCCACCACCGAACGCATCACGGAGACCAACGACTACTTCGTTGGCGACGTCGTGCCGGTGTCGGTGGCCGTCGACGCCACGCCCGAGATCGAGGCGCTGCGCCGCGCCGTGACGCAGCAGTTCGACCAGTACGTCAAGCTCAACAAGAAGATCCCGCCCGAGATCCTGACCAGCATCGCCGGCATCGACGATCCGGGCCGCCTGGCCGACACCATCGCCGCGCACCTGCCGTTGAAGCTCGACGCCAAGCAATCGGTGCTCGATCTCGACCATGTTGGCAAGCGCATGGAAAAGCTGCTCGAACTGCTCGAGCATGAAGTCGACATCCTGCAAGTCGAAAAGCGCATCCGTGGCCGCGTCAAGCGCCAGATGGAAAAGAGCCAGCGCGAGTACTACCTGAACGAGCAGGTCAAGGCGATCCAGAAGGAACTCGGCGACGGTGAAGAAGGCGCCGACCTCGAAGACCTGGAGAAGAAGATCAAGGCCGCGCGCATGCCCAAGGACGCGCGCAAGAAGGTCGACAACGAGTTCAAGAAGTTGAAGCTCATGTCACCGATGTCGGCCGAAGCCACCGTCGTGCGCAACTACATCGACACGCTGGTCAACCTGCCGTGGGCGAAGAAGACCAAGGTCAAGCACGACCTGAAGCACGCCGAAGATGTGCTCAACGAAGACCACGCCGGCCTCGACAAGGTGAAGGAGCGCATCCTCGAGTACCTCGCGGTGCAGCAGCGCGTGGACAAGGTCAAGGCCCCCATCTTGTGCCTTGTCGGGCCTCCGGGCGTCGGCAAGACCTCGCTCGGCCAGAGCGTGGCCCGCGCCACCGGCCGTAAGTTCGTGCGCATGGCGCTCGGCGGCGTGCGCGACGAGGCCGAAATCCGCGGCCACCGCCGCACCTACATCGGCTCGATGCCCGGCAAGGTGTTGCAATCGCTGACCAAAGTCGGCACGCGCAATCCGCTGTTCCTGTTGGACGAGGTCGACAAGCTGGGCATGGACTTCCGTGGCGACCCGTCGTCGGCGCTGCTCGAAGTGTTGGACCCCGAGCAGAATCACACCTTCAGCGACCACTATGTCGAAGTCGATTTCGACTTGAGCGACGTGATGTTCATCGCCACGTCGAACTCGATGAACATTCCGCCGGCCCTGCTGGACCGGATGGAAGTGATTCGCCTGGCCGGCTATACCGAAGACGAGAAGGTCGATATCGCGCAACGCTACCTGCTGCCCAAGCAG
>JANOEG010000449.1:0-2365 GCA_031413095.1 Burkholderiales bacterium
CTTCAATGCCGAAACTCCTGATGGAAGTGTAAATTTGATACGTGCGGGTCGAGAACCGCGGCCCTTGCTGGCGAAGAAGAGGTCGTTGCGCGAGGGGTCGTAAACGACGGCCTGTTCGATCTTGCCGCGGAAGGCGAGTGCGATCGACACCGCATAGACCGGAAAGCCGTGGATGAAGTTCGTCGTGCCGTCGAGCGGGTCGATGATCCACAGGTAGTCGCTGTGCTTGGCGCCGTGCGCGCGGCCCGATTCTTCGGCCAGGATGGCATGGCCTGGGTAGGCGGTGAGCAGCGTTTCGATGATGGCCTGCTCGGCGGCCTGATCGACTTCAGTGACGAAGTCGTTGACGCCCTTGGTCGAGATCGTCAGGCGCTCGACGTCGAGCGCGGCGCGGTTGATGATCGATCCTGCCGCGCGCGCCGCCTTGACGGCGATGTTGAGCATGGGGTGGAGTGCTTGCGACATGGCAACCTTGAGGTCCAGATGACTGAGGATCGATTGGCGGGATGAAAGAGCGGGCAGCGACAATGAAGCCACCGCAAGGGAACTCATTTTACCGATGACCCCCGACAAGCCGATCAGCCGCTTCGTTCTCGTCCGCACCAGCCACGCCGGCAACGTCGGCGCGGCGGCGCGGGCAATGAAGGTGATGGGCTTCGATGACCTCGTGCTCGTCGACCCGCGTTGGCCCGACGTGCTGCGGCATGACGAGGCGGTGGCGATGGCCAGCGGCGCGACGGGCGTGCTCGCCGCGGCGCGCGTGGCACAGACGCTGGCCGAAGCGCTCGATGGCGTGACGCATGTCTGCGCCACGGCGATGACGCCACGCGACTTCGGCCCGCCGACCGTGGCGCCGCGCGCGCACTTCGTTTCGCTCGCCGCCGCGCCGCCCGACATCGCCTTCGTCTTCGGCAGCGAGCGCTTTGGCCTGTCGAACGACGACGTTTACCGCAGCCACGTCTGCCTGTCGATCCCCACCGCGCCTGGCTATGGTTCCTTGAACCTGGCGCAAGCGGTGCAGTTGATCGCCTACGAATGGCGCCAGGCGCTCGGTGGCTTCGAGGTGACGCCACGCACCGACGAGCCCGCGCTTGCCGATGCACGCGCGGTGCAGGGCCTGCTCGAACATTGGCAGCGCACGCTGGTCGGCATCGGCTTTCTCGACCCCGATGCGCCGAAGAAGCTGATGCCGCGTCTCAACCAGCTGGCCAATCGCGCCGAGGTCACGGTCGAAGAGGTCCACATCCTGCGTGGCATCGCGCGTGCGATCACTGCCAGCAAGGATTGACACAGGCTCCTACACTCCGGTCACCATGCTTGACCGTCTCAGAGAAAACATCGCTTGCATCCGTGAGCGCGACCCCGCTGCGCGCGGGACGTGGGAGGTGCTGACCTGTTATCCGGGCCTGCATGCACTGTTCATCCACGGCTGGGCGCATGCCTGCTGGCTGGCGGGTTTCCACTTGCTCGGGCGCATCACGTCGCACCTCGGCCGCTTCCTGACCGGCATCGAGATCCACCCTGGCGCCAAGATTGGCCGGCGCGTCTTCATCGACCATGGCATGGGCGTGGTCATCGGCGAGATGGCCGAGATTCACGACGACTGCACGATCTACCAGGGCGTGACACTCGGCGGCACCTCGCTCGTCAAGGGCGCGAAACGCCACCCGACGTTGGAGCGCGGCGTGATCGTCGGCGCCAACGCGTGTGTGCTCGGCGGCTTCACGGTCGGCGCCGGGGCGCGCGTCGGTTCCGGCGCGGTCGTCACCAAGCCGGTACCGCCCGGAGCCACGGCGGTCGGCAACCCGGCGCGCATCATCGCCGCCGAAACCGACGCGCAGCGCGAAGAAGCCGCCGCCAAGATGGGCTTCTCGGCCTACGGCGTGACGCAGGGCGACGACCCGGTGGCGCAGGCGATGAAGGGCCTGATCGACAACGCCGGCGGCCACGAGCACCAGATCGCGCTCTTGTGGCAGGCGATCGAGAAACTCTCGCAGCGCTCGCGCGAGCTGCCGAACGAAGACTGCGTGCCCGACGATGCGCAGAAGGCCGAAGCCTTCGACGCGGAGCGGCTGAACCGGCTCGTCAAGTAGGTCAACTCACCGGCTGCTGGCTCCGTTGCGGTCTGGCAAACTGGGCTTCGACCACTCCAGGAGACAAACCATGAAGCAGCTTTGGGCGTTGTGTTTGGCAGCGTTGTTGATGGCCACGGGCGCATCGGCGCAACCCGTTGAACGCGAAGGCGTCAAGTTCGAACCGACGGCTCAGGTCGGCGGTGCGGCGTTGCAATTGAACGGGACTGGCGTGCGCACGCGCGCGATCTTCAAGGTCTATGCCGCGGGCCTGTATGTGCCGCAGAAGGCGA
>JANOEG010000450.1:0-3215 GCA_031413095.1 Burkholderiales bacterium
AAGACAACCGCGCCATGGCCGCGCAACTTCTGGGCTTGTCTAGACAAAGCCTGTACGTCAAGCTGCGCCGCTTCGGCATGGGTGGGTTGGATCAAGGCGACGCTGACGTTCACTGAGATCCAGGCTGAGATTGACACCTAGATTGGCAACTGGAATGGCGTTGTAAGGTGTAAATCCAGATTGACGGCAATAAGTGTCAGGCGCAACATACGCCGATGCTGTCGCCTGCGCTCCCCAAGGTATCGGCGGTCGCCGAACTGCTCAAGCCGATCACCTGGTTCCCGCCGATGTGGGCCTTCGCCTGCGGTGCGGTGGCCTCGGGCGCTTCCCTTGACGGTCGTTGGTGGCTGGTGGTTGCGGGCGTGTTGCTGGCCGGGCCGCTGGTCTGTGCGACCAGCCAGGCCGTCAACGACTGGTTCGATCGCGAGGTCGATGCCATCAACGAACCGCACAGGCCGATCCCGTCAGGGCGCATTCCCGGGCGCTGGGGGCTGTATGTGGCCATCGCCTGGACGCTTCTGTCGCTCGTCGCTGCCTGGGCCCTCGGACCTTGGGTGTTCGCCGCCGCCGCGGTTGGCCTCGTGCTGGCTTGGGCCTATAGCGCGCCGCCGCTGCGCCTGAAACAAAACGGCTGGTGGGGCAACGCCGCCTGCGGGCTTTGTTATGAGGGCCTGGCCTGGATCACCGGCGCTGCCGTCATGGCCGGCGGCGCGCCGAGCCTGTCGTCGCTGCTCTTGGCGGCGCTCTACAGCGCCGGGGCACACGGCATCATGACGCTCAACGATTTCAAGTCGATCCAAGGCGACACGCGCATGGGCATCGGCTCGTTGCCGGTGCAGCTCGGGACGCAACGGGCGGCGCAGGTCGCGTGCTGGGTGATGGCATTGCCGCAAGTGGCCGTCATTGCGCTGCTGCTCGACTGGGGGCAGCCGCTGCACGCGGCCGGGGTCGGCGCCTTGCTCGCCGCGCAGCTGCTGATGATGCGCCGATTCCTTGCCGCGCCGATCGAACGCGCGCTCTGGTACAGCGGCTTCGGTGTGCCGCTGTTCGTGCTTGGCATGCTGGTCTCTGCGTTTGCGCTGCGCGCGGTGGAGCGCCTGACATGACCGGCCTGTCATGGTTCGGCATCGCGCGTTTGGGTCTCGTGCAGGCGATGCTCGGGGCGGTCGTCGTGCTGACGACCTCGACACTGAACCGCGTCATGGTCGTCGAGCTGGCATTGCCGGCGCTGCTGCCGGGACTTCTCGTCGCGTTGCACTACGCGGTGCAGATCTCACGGCCGCGCATGGGCTTTGGCTCCGATGTCGGCGCACGTCGCACGCCGTGGATCATCGGCGGCCTGGTGGTGCTGGCCACGGGCGGTTTTCTCGGCGCGGTGGCCACCACGTGGATGGGCGGCACGTCGAGCAGCGCCGGCCTGGCGCTCGCGGTGTTCGCCTTCATGCTCGTCGGCCTGGGCGTCAGCGCTGCCGGCACGTCGTTGCTGACGCTTTTGGCCAAGCGCGTCGATGCACCGCGCCGCGGCGGCGCTGCAGCGCTGGTGTGGGTCATGATGATCGTGGGCTTTGCCGTCACCGCAGGCACGGCCGGCACGTTTCTCGACCCGTACTCGCCCGAGCGGTTGATGGCGGTGTCGGGCACGGTGTCGCTGATCGCGGTGGTGGTGACGGTGCTTGCGCTGTGGCGGCTAGAAGGCCACTCGCATGCTGTCGTTGCCGCCAACAACCCGATGACTGCGACGAAGTTCCGCGCTGCGTTGGCCGAAGTCTGGCGCGAACCCGATGCGCGTCGCTTCACGATCTTCGTCTTCGTCTCGATGCTCGCGTACAGCGCGCAAGACCTGATCCTCGAGCCGTTTGCCGGTGTGATGTTCGCCTACACGCCCGGTGAGTCGACGCAACTCTCGGGCGTGCAGCACGGGGGCACGCTGGCCGGCATGTTGCTCGCCGCGCTCGCCGGCCGGCGCTTGTTCGGCGTCGGCTTCGGCTCGCTGCGGGTGTGGACGGTGTGGGGCTGTGTCGCCTCCTGCATCGCGCTCATCGGCTTGGCCTTTGCCGGATTTGGCGGCAGCACCGTCACTGCGCATTGGCCGCTGCGCGCCAACGTCTTCGTGATGGGCGTGGCCAACGGCGCATTCTCGATTGCGGCCATCGGCTCGATGATGGCGCTGGCAAGCGGATCTGGGATCGGCCGCGGCGGCCGCGAAGGCACGCGCATGGGCCTGTGGGGCGCCGCGCAGGCGATCGGCTTTGCCGGCGGTGGGCTGATCGGCACTGCACTCAGTGATCTCACGCGCTGGATCATCGGCGCCCCCGGCCCGGCCTACGCGACGGTGTTCGCAGCAGAGGCACTGCTCTTCATAGCGGCTGCGCTGCTGGCGCGACGCATCTTCATCCCGTCCGGCATCACCGGCATTGACGCACTGCCTGTACTGGCCGGCGCGCCACAAACCATCGAGGAACGATCATGAGCATTACCGCGATCGGAACTTTCGACGTCGTCGTCGTCGGCGGCGGCCCTGCCGGCGCGACCGCGGCGCACGACCTCGCCAAAGCCGGCCACAGCGTGCTGCTGCTCGACCGCGCCGGCCGCATCAAACCTTGTGGCGGCGCCATCCCGCCGCGCTTGATCGCCGACTTTGCGATCCCGCCGCATCTGCTCGTCGCTCACGCAACAAGTGCGCGCATGGTCTCGCCGGCCGACAAGAAAGTCGACATCGCCATCGAAGGCGGCTTCGTCGGCATGGTTGACCGCGAGCATTTCGACGAGTGGCTGCGTGAGCGTGCCGCAGAAGCGGGTGCGGTGCGCCAGACAGGCCGCTTCGAGAAGATCGAGCGCGACGACGATGGCACGGCGGTGGTTCATTGGCACAGCGAAGGCGAGGAGGCCGCGCTGCCCGTCCACTCTCATGCCCGGGCGCGCTGCATCATCGGCGCCGATGGTGCCAAGAGCGGCGTCGCCCGCGCTGAGATCGACGGTTGGGACAAGGGCAAGTTCGTCTTCGCGTACCACGAGATCGTGCGCAAACCTGAGTCGCCGCCCGCCGGCTACGACGGCTCGCGCTGCGACGTCATCTACCGCGGCTCGCTGTCGCCGGACTTCTACGGCTGGGTGTTCCCGCATGGCGACACGCTGTCCATAGGCACCGGCAGCGCCGACAAGGGTTTTTCGCTGCGCCATGCCACCGCCGCGCTGCGACAGGAATGCGGCATGGC
>JANOEG010000451.1:0-2149 GCA_031413095.1 Burkholderiales bacterium
ACGCACCTCGAGCACAAACAGGCCTCGGTGCTCGACTTCATGGGCTTTGCGCAAAAGGGCGGCGCGGTGCTGTCCTTCGTGCGCCTGGCGCTCACGCCCGACCAGTTGAATCAGGTGCGCATCGACACCCAGCAGGCCGACCTCGTGCTGGCTTGCGACATGGTCGTCGGCGCCTCGGCCGACGCCTTGGGCACCGTCAAGCACGGCCGCACCGTGATCATCGCCAACACGCACGAACTGGCCACGGCCGCCTTCGTGCGCGACCCGAACGCCAGCCTGCACGCAAACGCCCTGCTCGACAAACTGCGCCACGCCGCGGGCGCCGAGCGCGTGTTCACTACTGACGCCCAATCGATCGCGCAGCGCATGCTCGGCGACACGATGCCGGCCAACATCGTCATGCTCGGCGTGGCCTTTCAGCGCGGCCTGGTGCCGGTGAGCGAAGCGGCACTGATGCGCGCCATCGAGTTGAACGGCGTGGCGGTGGAGACCAACAAACTCGCTTTCGCGTTGGGTCGCCTTGCCGTCGCTGCGCCCGACGCGCTGCTGCGGCTCGAAGGCGCACCTTCTACTGAGACCGCCGACACGCTCGACGCGCTGATCGCGCGTCGCGAAGCGTTTCTCACAGACTACCAAGACGTCGCGCTCGGGCAGCGCTACCGCGCACTCGTCGATCGCGTGCGTCGCGCAGAAGCCGCACTCGGCAGCGACACCTTGACCGACGCCGTCGCCAGACAGTACGCCCGCCTGCTCGCCGTGAAGGACGAGTACGAAGTCGCGCGCCTGTACACCGACGGCGCTTTCATGCAATCGCTCGGTGACCAGTTCGAACGCTGGGATGGTCTGACCTTCCACATGGCGCCGCCGCTGCTCGCCCGCCGCGGCGCCGACGGCCGCCCGCGCAAGATGCGTCTCGGTGCGTGGTTGATGCCGGCGCTGCGATTGCTCGCACCCGCGCGGCGCATCCGCGGCCGCTGGTTCGACCCGTTCGGGCACACCGAAGAACGGAAACTCGAACGCCAACTGGCGCGCGACTACGAAGCACTGATCGACGAAGTGCTGGCGTCACTCACGGGCGACAAATATGCGCTCGCAGTGGCGATTGCGAAGGTGCCCGAAAACATCCGCGGCTACGGCCACGTGAAGCTCGCGAACCTTGCAAACGCCAAAGTCCGCTGGACTGAGTTGCTGGATCGTTTTCACGATCGGGCAGCGTTGGACTCAAGAGTGATTCCGATCGCCACGGCGCCATCTCGCGAGCACGTTTGATCGCCGACGCGGCCCGTCGTCCGGCCCCCGCACTTCTCACAGCCCGACGAATTGCCTTGATGGTTTCGTGAGGACTTTGCCGAGCCCGGCTTGAAGAATCCGCCGCAGGCAGTGTTGCCTTGCTACGGAGACCCTTCATGCACACAACAACAACGAGGCGCTTGGCGCTTGCCGCCGCGTCCGTGGCCGTGGTCCTGGCCACTGCCGCGTGCGGCGGCGGTGTGTTCGAGAGCCCGCGCATCGCCACCCGCGCCACCCACGGCACCGGCTGCACGCTCGCCAGCGCCATTGCCGCGGGCATGGCCCAGGGCATGGATTTGCGCGACGCCGTGAAATGGGCGCGGCTTTATCTGCTGCAAGCCATCGCCGCTGCGCCGGGCTTTGGCCAAGGCCATCAGCCGCTCGGGCACAATTGGCCGCTCAAGGGCGATGGCTAGGGTTTCGCGTGTGAGGCGAAGCGCGTCCACCCTTAACCGGCGACATCGCTGGCGCTGGCGCGGGCCAGCATTCATATCTCGCGGGCAGAGGGAAAACGGTCGCCGCTCATGAAAATCTGGATCGTCGACGCCTTCACCGACCGCATCTTCACCGGCAATCCGGCCGCCGTTGTGCCGCTGGAGCGTTGGCTGCCGGACGCGACGCTCCAAATGATCGCGACCGAAAATAAGCTCAGCGAAACCGCGTTCGTCGTGCCGACGGGGTTGAAGGGCAATTATCAGCTGCGTTGGTTCACGCCGGCGACAGAAGTGCCTCTCTGTGGGCACGCGACGCTTGCCGCGGGCGCGATGTTGTTGAGCGAGATCGAACCGGGGCTGGAAGTTGTCGTGTTCGACACGCATGCGGGCGCACTGATCGTGCGAACGACGCAGGAGGGCTACAC
>JANOEG010000452.1:0-1532 GCA_031413095.1 Burkholderiales bacterium
GCTCTGCCCGCCCTCGACCAACCGGACGGCCTCTTGCTTGAATTCGAGCGTGTAGCGCGCTCTCGTCGTCTTCTTCATTTCCGTTCTCCTTGCTTGGATTGGACCACTCAGCAAGGGATACGTTTTTCGCGGGCAAGGTCATTTGACGCCTTAGTCGGGACACCGTAAGTGCCCCCTGCGAATCGCATGGACATTAAGTCGATCCGGACTAAATCCGACTACACGGCCGCTTTGAAGACGGTCGAGTCGCTGATGGGTGCCAAGGCGCGCACGCCTCAAGGGGACAGGCTGGAGGTGCTGGTGACCCTGTTCGAAGCTTATGAGCGAGTCCACTTTCCAATGGACCTGCCCGACGCCGTCGAGGCGAACAAGTTCCGAATGGAGCAGCAGGGCCTGACGCCAAAAGACTTGAAGCCGCTGATCGGGCGCAGCAACCTGGTATACGAAGTGCTGAATCGACAAAGGGGCTTACCGTGGCGATGATCCAGAAGCCGCACGCGGGGCTCGACATTCCGGCGGAGAGTCTGCTCAGGCAGTCGGCGCTGTCGCCGGCTTCGCGCTGACGTTTCGGGGACCTGCCGGGGATTTGGACCGGGGCATCTCGCGAAACCAGATTACGCGCGGCGCTTGACAACCTCCGGCTCCGCCAGGACGCTAGGAAAGACGGGCCTTCGCGGCCCGTTTGCCTTTCCGACTCCCGAACAGACCCCCTTCAAGCTGCCGACTTCCTAGCTCTTGAAGCGAGGCCCGGGCATTCGATCGTCGTGTTCGCGCTGCTTGACCAGGTCGAGCGGACCAGCTTGCGGCGGTGATGTTGTTGCCTATCCGGTGTAGCAGCGCTGGCGGGTGTCACGCACGGCGCGCATCGTGCAATCGGCCCGCGAGATGGGCCGCACCTTCCACGCCAAGGGCGTCGAACGCGCGGTGCGCGACGCCAGCTGCGCAACGAACGCTGCAACGCAGCTCGCCGGAACATTTCTGCGACGCCCTGAAGGGGCGCAGCGGCAGGAAGGTCGAGAATTGCGTGGCGGCCTGAATGACTTCCTTACGCCTTTGATCGGGGCCCGAGGAGTCAACTTCGTCAGATTGGGTCCCGGCTCGCCGATGTGGTTTCGAACTGGAGAACTCGAATGAAAAATCTCGCCCGACTCGAAGACCTGCCGCAAAGCTACCGCGACGAACTGATGGCCAACAACCTGGTGCCTCTCTGGCCGAGCCTGCGCGGCGTGCTGCCGCCTGGGGTGCCGACGCGCAACACGCGCGCCACCTGCTGGCCCTATGCGTCGATCAAGCCGCTGTTGCTCAAGGCCGGCGAACTGACGCCGATCGAGAAGGCCGAGCGCCGCGTCCTCGTGCTGGCCAACCCCGGCCACGGCCTGGAGAAGATGCAAGCCAGCGCGGCAATGTACCTCGGCATGCAGTTGCTGCTGCCCGGCGAGTGGGCGCCTGCGCACCGCCACACGCCCAACGCGGTGCGCGTGGTGGTGGAAGGCGAGAGCGCCTACACCACGGTCAATGGCGAGAAGTGCGTG